>JAOZOG010000272.1 GCA_029933395.1 Sulfurovaceae bacterium
AAACATGCCTCAAAAGCAAATAGTGCTATACTTTGGGTTATTATCTTTGAAGGAAATATAATGGACTTTTCCGAACTCAAATCGATCATCGAGATCAACTCCTGGACCAAAAACAAAGAGGGGGTAGACCGCAACGGTGCGATCTTTTCCGCCTGGCTCAGCAAACTGGGAATGGCACCGATTCGCTACGAAAGAGAGGAGATTGGTGATCATCTCCACTTCAAATCACCCCGAAAAGAGGGAAAAAAGTTGCTGCTTCTTGGGCATCTCGACACTGTTTTTCCGCCTGATACTTTCGAGCATTTCACGGAGGATGAAGAGTGGATCTACGGACCGGGAGTCTGTGATATGAAGGGGGGCAACTATGTCGCACTTCAGGCATTGAGAAACATTCACTTGCGTAGAGGAGAGATCACCAATATCGATTTTCTGCTGGTCAGTGATGAGGAGACAGGCAGTGACGACAGCAAATACCTCTCGGCAAAGCTGGCGAAGGAGTATGACTACTGCATGGTCTTTGAAGCGGCAGGGGCGAATAATGAAGTGGTGACTGCCAGAAAAGGGGTGGGTACCTTTTTTGTCGATATCGAGGGTAAAGCGGCGCACGCGGGTAATCACTACAGCGACGGTGCCGATGCCAATCTCGAAGCGGCACGCAAGCTGCAGGAACTGGTCGCCCTCACAGATCTCGACAAAGGCACAACGGTCAACGTCGGAAAAATCAGCGGCGGGATCGGCGCCAATACGATATCACCCGAAGCCCATCTGACCTTCGAGCTGCGTTATACCTCGTCAGATGAAAGAGACAGGGTTCTGCAGTCAGTCGATGAAATCGTCGATCAGGCTTATGTCCCCGGTACCCACTCCACACTCAGCGGCGGTATCCAGCGTGATGTGATGCAGCCCTCCGAAGCCCAGGAGCGGTTCGTCAACAATATCAACAGACTCTGCGGCATCTCACTGCCCACAGAGCACCGTGGTGGTGTCAGTGATGCCAATATCGTCTCGGCCGCCGGCGTCCCTACGCTGGATGGATGGGGCCCCTTCGGAGATGGTGACCATACGATCTACGAACGTGCTTCCAAGAGCAGTTTCGAAGAGCGTATCGATTTGGTGACACAGATTTTTGAACATTTTGAGAATGGGGAGTTTGCGTAGATTGGAGGGTCGAAGAGGCTTCTCTGCATTTTGGTCGGTGGGACCGACCCTACGGAATTGCAATGTTGTTCAGGTAGGGTCGGTCCCACCGACCAAAAAAATCCCCCGATCTTATCATCGATCTAATCGGTAGAATCTCCAACCTCTTCCACATCATCACCCTGCTCCACCTTCACTTCACGTTTTGCAGGTTTGGCGATGATCTCGATGTAGCACTGCACCCATTTCTCCTCATATGCCTTGTCAATTGCCGGGATGATCTCTGCCGAGTGCAAAGTATCTGCCTGATCACTCTCTCGGCCAAATCGACAGTTAAAGTCCCAGTAGTCGGCCTCTTCTGGGAGTTTTTTACTTCGCTCCCGTTTTAGATATTTACGAATATCATTTTTGATTGCCTCAATGACTCTTTCGGGCTTGTGCTTTTGATGGCTGAGAGGAAAGATCTTTTTCACGCTCTACGGCCTTCTCTCTGACCCTGAGAACTACGGTTGCCCGATCGGTTCTGGTTTCTTCTATTTCCTGATCCGCTTCCCGAACCCGAACGTCTCTGTCCGCCGCTTCTCTGCTGGATCGGCTCCGCTTTGATGGAGGGGTCCGGCTTGAAGGCATCGAGGTTGACTTTTGGGATCTCTTTTTTGATCAGTTTCTCGATATTGCGCAGGAGCATCTTTTCGTCGACGCAGACCAGTGAGAGGGCTTCGCCCTCATTGCCTGCACGCCCTGTCCGTCCGATACGGTGGACATAGTCCTCGGGGACATTGGGCAGTTCATAGTTGACGACGTGAGGAAGCTGATCGATGTCGATACCGCGGGCGGCGATGTCTGTCGCGACGAGGACACGGACGGAACCTTTTTTGAAGTCTGCCAGCGCCTTGGTGCGTGCACCCTGGCTTTTGTTGCCATGGATCGCGGCACCGCGTATGCCGTCACTCTCGAGCTGCTTGCAGAGGCGGTTGGCACCGTGCTTGGTACGGGTGAAGACCAGGACCTGCTGCCAGTTACCCATTGTGATGAGATGCGAGAGGAGTTCTCTCTTTCGTGTTTTGTCCACGGGATAGACACTCTGCTCTACCTGCTCAGAAGCGGTATTTCTACGGGCAACCTCTATCAGGACAGGTGCATTGAGCAGTCCATCCGCCAGCTTTTTGATCTCATTGGAGAAGGTTGCTGAAAAGAGCATATTCTGTCTCTTTTTGGGCAGGAGTGCCAGGATCTTTTTGATATCGTGGATGAAACCCATATCGAGCATACGATCCGCCTCATCGAGGATGAGATACTCTACATCTGCGAGGCTGATGGCACGCTGGTTGGCGAGGTCCAGCAGACGGCCGGGTGTCGCGATGACGATATCGACTCCCTGCTTGAGTACCGATTTCTGCGGGTTGATCCCGACGCCGCCGAAGATAATGGTGGATTTGAAGGGGAGGTGTCTCCCGTAGGTCTTGACGCTCTCTCCGACCTGTGCCGCCAATTCGCGCGTAGGTGTCAGGATAAGGGCTCGTACTTTTCTCTTCCCTTTTTCGGGCTTGCTGTCGCTGAGCTTTTGCAGGAGAGGCAGTGTGAAGCCGGCTGTTTTTCCTGTGCCGGTCTGTGCGCCGGCGAGGATATCTTTGCCCTCCAGGATGACGGGAATCGCCTGTTTCTGGATAGGTGTAGGTTGGCTGTATCCCTCATCGGATAGAGCACGCAGTAGTGGCTCTGATAAGCCGAGTGTGTTAAATGACATTAATATGTACCTTGTTGTGTTGAAAACCTACCAAAAATTATAATGATCTAAGGACGATCCAGGTTTCCGAGTGATTTAAATTGTAGTGTTATCGAAGGATGACAAATACGAAGCCAACAGCAGACCGAAGTGCTGTTGAAATTACGGCATTATACCATAGTTTT
>JAOZOG010000054.1:0-4357 GCA_029933395.1 Sulfurovaceae bacterium
AATTCACACACAATTCACATAGAAAAGGTACTATACTTCTTTCAAACTACAAAAACAGGAAAATTTTTGATAAAACAACTCGTTATCGTATCGTTCTTGAGTCCATTGCTCTTCGCTGTTTCCTTGCCCGAGCTTGTTCGTATCGGTCTCGAGAAAAGTACGATCGTCAAAAAGAGCGAAACAGAAATCGACTATGCCAGAGAGAAGCGAAAAGAGAGCAGGGCGGAGCAGCTGGGGCATATCGATCTGGTGGGTGGATACACACATTACAACCTTCCCCATACATTGGCACCTATGACGCCCGCATCGATGCTGATCAATCCCAAAGGGGTGCCGACGACTCAGAATCTTTTCACAAGCGGCCTGGTCTACTCCGTGCCGCTCTTCACAGGGTTTGCGCAGACAAGACAGGTGGAGATGGACAATATCGCCGAGCAAATGTCGCAAAGCAAACTTTCGCTTACCAAAGAGCAGCTTGTCTACAATATCGCCTCACTCTATCTCTCCACACTGGCACTCGAAGAGATGTATCATGCACAGGAGCGCTATGTGGGGGCGTTGCGTAAATTGACAAAGACGATCGCCGATGAGGTGAAATTCGGAAAAAAGGCACAGATCGACCTGCTCAAGTCACAGGCGAATCTGCAGGGAAACCTCTCCTACCTCGAAACCCTCAAAGGGAATATCGAGATCACCAAAGCCTCGCTGGCAAGTCTCGTCGGTATCGATCATATCGGCAAGATAGATTCCGTCAAAGTCTCTGTCCGGAAGCCCAGTGAGAGAATCGATCGTCTGATGGAGGGTGCCTCGCAGCTTGACAGGGTGCGGATCTCAGAAATGAGTCTCAAGAAAGCCCAGAAGGGGATCGAAAAAAGCAAAGCCAGTCTCTATCCTCAGGTAGCGCTTGACAGTTACTACGGCTATAATTACGGGCAGAACGACCCAGGCAATCCCAACAGTGGTGACTGGGAAAACCAGAACACCTGGCAGATCGGGCTCAGCGCAAAGTGGACACTCTATGATTTCGGAAAACGGAGCGCATCGACCCAAAAAGCGAAGATCGCCCATATGCAGGCAGAACTTGATCAAAAACAAACGCTGCTCGATCTCAAAAAATCCCTCATCGAAGCGGAGGAGAAACTCAAGCAGGAGTATGCCAACTATCAAGGCAGCAGCAAGCAGCTTCAGCTGGCAAAAGAGAGTGAGAAGATCGAGAATGTCCGTTACCTTAATGGTGTCTCCACGATCAATGATCTGCTCTACGCCAAGAGCCAGAGTCACTTGGCACGGGCCAAACTGATCGAAAATAGATACAATTACCAGAAAGGGAAGTACTATCTGGATTACCTTCTGGAGAGAGGAGTCAAGCGATGAGCAAAACAGTCAAAATTCTGATCGCAGTCGTCGTATTGGCTGCAGCGGCAGCCATTTTTTACCAAAAAGTCTATCTGCCCAAGTCAACCTATGAGACCTATCAGCCCAAAAAAGGAAGTACTTCTGTCAGTGTTTTTGGAATCGGTGAGCTGAGTGCGGAACGTATCTATGGCGTCGGGACACCGACTGGCGGCAAAATACTCTCCGTCGAGACCGATCAGGGCAAGTGGATCAAAAAGGGTGATCTGATCGCCCGGATCGATCCTGTGGATTTGCAAAGCAGGATCAAGGGTGCCGAGGCATCACTGCAGCGTGCGAAACTCGATCTTCGGAGTGTAAAGCAGGAATACAAGGTCGCATTGACACAGGCAGCACTGGCACAGAGCAGCTATGATAAAGATCTGGAGGTCTATCAGGCCAAGGGAATCTCTACTCTGGCTTACGAGAAGAGTAAGACGGAGATGCTTACTGCCAGAACACAGGCAGAGATCGCCAAAAGTAAAATTGCGTCGGCCAAGGCCCATTTGTTGGAGATAAACGAAACGATCAAAGGTTTGCAGCAGAGACTTGGACAGATGACGATTGTCTCACCGATAGACGGTTTTGTGATCGAGCGGAGGGTCGATCCGGGACAGAGCGTGCCGCCGGCCTTTACGCTGGTCAAGATCGTCGACCCCAATACCCTCTGGGCCAAAGCCTGGATCGATGAGCGAATCAGTGGCAAAGTCAAAGTAGGGCAGAGAGCCACCATTACGCTGCGATCCAGAGAAGACACGCCTCTGGAGGGAGCGGTCAGGCGCATTGCAGCCGTAAGTGACCCTGTCACCGAAGAGCGGGAGGTCGATGTAGGTTTTGTCAAAATCCCAAAACCTTTCTATATCAATGAGCAGGTGGAGGTAACGATCTCGACAGAGACTTTCGATGGGCTCTACAAGGTTCCTCTGAATCTGCTGGTCCAGTACAAAGGGGAGAAGGGTGTCTGGATCGATCAGGGCGGCAAGGCGCATTTTGTAAAGCTCTCTGTCATCGCAGAAGACGGAAAATATGCCGGTGTTGACAAGGGATTGACAGAGACGATGAAGATCCTTGTTCCCGACAGTAAGAAAAAGCCGCTTTTTGAGGGCAGCAGCATCAGATCATGATCAATCTTGCCTACAAAGATATCAAATATGCCTTTGGCAAATTCATCATCACTGCGATCGGGGTAGGGATGCTTTTGGGTATCGTATTGATTATGATCGGGGTCTATCGCGGGATGATCATCGATGCCCAGGTATTGGTCAGCGATATCGATGCGGATATTTGGGTCGTGCAGAAGGATACGCTGGGACCTTTCGCTGAAGCTTCCAGAATGCATGAAGATCTCAAAAACACGCTTCGTGTCATCGATGGCGTAGACCGGACGGCAGCCTTGACGTTTCAAAACCTCCAGATTTTCAACAAGAGGAACGAACCTGTACGGGTCTTTGCCGTGGGCTACGATCCCTTTGGGGAGATCACGCCTATCGACCCGAAGCGACTGGCCGAGGGCCGCAAGCTGAACCGGGATCATTTCGAGATTGTCGTCACAGACAAAACCGGTTTCAAATTGGGTGAAACACTGCATTTGGGACGGGACAACTACAAGGTTGTCGGTGTCACGCATGGCACGGTTTCGTCCGGTGGAGACCCGCTTGTCTATCTGTCGCTGAAGGATGCACAGCAGCTGCAGTTCCTCTCTGCCAATGCGCAGATCCGCAATGACCGTGCCAGGGGTGCGGGCAGTGTCAATGCCCATATTGTCAATACCGTTGTCATGACTGTCAAGCCAGGCCATGATGCGCAGGCAATCACGGAGGGGATCGAGCGATGGAAGCATTTGAGTGCCTATACGAACGACAGGGAGACAGAGATCCTGACGGAAAACCTCATCAAGAAGGCCAGTAAGCAGATCGGGATGTTTACCGCGATTCTTATCTTGGTCTCTATTGTCATTATCTCGATGATCATCTACAATATGACGGTGGACAAGATCAAGGAGATTTCGATTATGAAGCTGATCGGTATCCCCAACAAAGTCATCATCGCAATGATTGTCAAAGAGACCGTACTGCTGGGTGTACTGGCATTTGTCTCAGGCAATATCTTTGCGCATCTGATCTATTCGAAATTCCCCAAGCGGGTCGTGCTGGAGCAGTCGGATGCATTGATGATCTTCGTCATTATCTTGATCGCGTCGCTTCTCGCCTCTCTGATTGGTGTTCACAAGGCAGTCAAAGCAGATCCAACCGCAGCGATAGGAGGCTAAACGATGGCAGAGCAGAGTATCAAAGTGGAAAATATGTACAAGCACTTCGGCGAGGGGGATACCCGCGTCGATGTGATCGAGGGTGCCTCTTTTACCGTAAACAAAGGGGAGCTGGTCGCATTGATCGCTCCCAGTGGGGCCGGCAAGACAACGCTTTTGATGATGATCGGTTGTGTGACCGATCCGACTTCCGGCAAAATCTGGCTGGGAGAAGAGCTCGTCTACGATGACAAATGGCTCGTTAACGATACTCGCAGTATCCGCAGGCAGAAGATTGGATTTATCTTCCAGAAATCCTATCTGATCCCTTTTCTCAACACGATTGAAAATGTCATTTTGCTGCCTGAAAACAACCAAGTTCCCCAGAAGCAGGTTTATGCCAAAGCCCGGGAGCTTCTCAACTACTTCGGTATCGCAGACAAAGAAAAAGCGATGCCCAATCAGCTCTCCGGCGGACAACAGCAGCGTGTCGCCATCGTCCGTGCCCTCGCCAATGAACCACAGATCATCCTCGCCGACGAACCCACCGCCGCACTCGATACCGAACGTTCGATCTCTGTCGTCAAGATGCTCAAAAAAGTTGCCGGCGAACAGGACGTCGCCATCATTATGGTCACCCATGACGAAACGATCATACCCTATTGTGACCGTATTATGGAGATCGTGGACAAAAAGGTGGTGATGAAAGATTCCGCG
>JAOZOG010000054.1:4457-9801 GCA_029933395.1 Sulfurovaceae bacterium
ATCGTCCGGTTTAGTTCATCACCGGCTTGGGTGTTTTGTCTGTAGAGACAGGGAACTGCGGATAGGTCACTTCAGGCTTTTTGCCGTTGAGTGCTTTGAGGAATGTGACGATCGAAGCAGTCTCTTTCTCTGTGAGTGTCGCGCCGAGCTGTGTTTCGCCCATGATTTTGACAGCCTCAGCCAGATCCCATACAGTTCCGTTGTGGAAGTAAGGGGCTGTTTCGGTGATATTTCTCAGAGTTGGTACTTTGACCATACCGTTTTTGTCACCTTTGAAGTCGCCGACATCGGCAAACTTAAATGGCTTGACAGCAGGGAATGGCTGCATCGTGCCGCCCAGTGCGATTCCGTTGTGACAACTTGCACACCCTTTGTCGATGAATGTCTTCAGCCCCGCTTTTTCGTCGGCACTGAGTGCATTGGCATCGCCTGCCAAAAATTCGTCATATTTACCCGGAGTGACCAGTGTTCTCTCGAAAGCGGCAATGGTATCCGCGATTCGCTCGAATGTAATCTTGTCGTCACCGTAAACTTTCTTGAAGGCATCAACGTATTCCGGCATAGAGCTGACTCTTTCGACTGCCATCTCTTTGGAGATCGCCATTTCAGGTGCTGCCTGCATAGGGCCCTGTGCCTGCTTCTCGAGATCCGGATCTCTACCGTCCCAGAACTGACTGTCCATAAAGACTGCATTGTAAACAGTGGGAGAGTTGAGGTGGTGCGGGTTGGCTGTCCACTGGTGTCCTGTCGCTGCACTGACACCGTCTGTTCCGCCGAGTCCAAGGTTGTGGCAGGTATTGCAACTGATGAGGCCACTCTTGGAGAGACGTGGCTCAAGATA
This sequence comes from Sulfurovaceae bacterium, assembly GCA_029933395.1. Lineage (GTDB taxonomy): Bacteria > Campylobacterota > Campylobacteria > Campylobacterales > Sulfurovaceae > SZUA-451. The sequence continues at coordinate 5,299 of JAOZOG010000054.1, forward strand.
GAGTGTCGTACCCAAGGCTACTTTGGCATCCGTAATAGGATTCTTTGGGTTGTCGATCAGCTTCATCAGCTCTTTTTTGTCGCTTGGAATCGGCTTGAGTCCTGCTTTGGTTGCAGAGTCGATCAGTGTATCTGCCGACAAGAGTGTTGTTATCGCTGTGATAGCCGCCAGGCTTACGAGAATTTTCTTCATACAATATCTCCTAATAAATAATTTTTATTGTTTAGAAGTATAGTGCGAACTTCTTTAAAAGAAACTTTAGAGATGCTCTTTAGGAGTTATCCCAGGGCGTGGGGACTTTCGACATGGTTGTGGAAGAGATCATTGAAAATGATGGCGGCAAGAGCAGTGCAGAGGAGTCCGACAGACTCCTGGCTCAATGAATCGGGGTAGAGAAAAAGTCGAAAAAGAGCCACATCAAAAAAGATGAGGTGATCAGTGTGGCGATCATTGTCGGGGTGCCTTTGGCAAACCACAGACCCGGTGTGATAGCGAGTGAAGGGTCGTTTTTCTCTTTTGCGAGACGTTCGGAGATCGTGACGATATAGACATTGGCCGTTGACCCGAGATGGGTTCCGTTGCCGCCCATTCCTACACCGATCGCCAGAGACCACCAGAGAGGAGCTACATTGATTCCCTGGGATTCCATTCCGAGGATGATGGGGATCATTGCTGCAGTGAACGGAATGTTGTCGATCATTGCAGAGAGGATGGCTGCCACCCACATCAGCGTGATGGAGGCGACAAGCAGATCGCTTTTGACAAATGGCTCGATAAAGCCTCCCAGATACTCGAGGAAATGCGTCTGCTCCACCCCTCCTATAATGACAAAGAGCGCGATGAAGAAGGCCAGCAGCGTCAACTCTATCCTTGAAAATGCCGCATCCATATCTGTTTTTGGCGAGAGAAAGAGCAGAATCGTCAAGCCGATTGTGGCGACCATCCAGGCGTCCCAGCCAAGTGCATGGTGTATGATGAAGAGGACAACCATAAATCCGAGTACCGCCAGAGAGATATACCAGGTCGTCTTGTCTTTAAGCTCTTCGACTTGTGAAAAATCAGGCGTCAATGGGGTAACACTGAGTTCTTTGCGAAAAAGAAAACGGAGTGTCAAGATCGTGGCAAAGTAGGCGACCACCACAAGACCTGCCATATGGAGAAAGAAGGAGTTGAAGCTGATATCTGCGGCTGAACCGATCATCAGATTCGGTGGATCGCCTACAAGTGTAGCGACACCGCCGGTATCCGAGAGCAGGGCTGCCGCCAGAAGATAGGGGACAGGATTGACGGCCAGTGTCCTGCAGATCAGAATGATAAGCGGACCGAATATGACGACCGTTGTGACATTGTCAAGCATCAACGAGATACCGGCAACCGCTGTTCCCATCAGGACAAGCAGTAGAAAAAGCCGACCCTTGCTCAGGTCTGCAATCTTGAAGGCCAGTGCCTCGAAACCCCCGGTAGGAATCATGATCGAGACGATCGTCATCATCGCTCCAAGTAAAAATACAACATTCCAGTCGATCGCTTCGATCGCCTTCGATGGAGAGTAAAACCCGAAAACCTGCCCGACAACAATCATCGTCAGGGCACCCAGCAGCGCGAATTTGGTACGATGCAATCCATGGAGCCCTTCGGTGAAGATACCGATAAAAGTAACGACCATAATGACAGCAGAGAGTATCATCGACAAATCAAGTGTATAGGTGTGGTGCATAGAGGGGAGCTTCTTTCTAAAAATTTTGGAACTATAGCACTTTTAAACTATCGTCTGTCTTTTGCCTGGCTGGAGATCTTTTTCAGATAATCCAGCACCTCTGTATAGTCTCCACGGAAGAGAATACGGTCGGAGCGCTTCTGTATCTGGTAATCATACATAGGATCATAATACTCTCTCAGCAGATACTCGACCCATACCTTGTGCGCTTCGAGTGACCCATTGTGAAGTTGTTCCTGAAAAGCGCTGTCAAAAGCGGCCGTGACGGTCTGATACCGAAGGCCTCCGAGTCTCTTTTGGATGCGTGCCATCGCATTCTGGATATCCTCCCTCCAGGCCTGGAGCGGATCGGGGAATCCGGCAGTATGATAGTGCGCCTGTGCGGCTACGACATATTCGTCGAAGGTGATCTCCGTTCTTTTGTGCATCTCTGTCTCGAGGATGATCAGTGGTGCGTGAGCCAGATAGTTGGCGAGATGATCGGGTAGAAAATCCTTGCCTACGTTTTTGCCTTCATCTTCAAAAACAAGGTATCTGTGCCCCTCTTCGAGTTTCTGTATCAGGGCATAGGCGAGGGCATTCTCAAAATCGATTTGACTGGGTTGGGGTGTGATATGCCGCCCAAAAGAGGAGCCACGGTGGTTTGCCAGTCCTTCGAGGTCGATGGCATTGTCCAGCTCCTGGAGCAGTATCGTTTTGCCCGAGCCGGTTCGCCCACCCAGCACCAGAGGCTCGAATCGTTCGCAGGATCGTTCTGTCTCTTCGATGAGATAGCGCCTGAAAGCTTTGTAGCCGCCTCGAAGACGGACGATCTCTCTGCCCGTCTCCATCAGCCACTCCTGAGAGATTTGTGAACGCTGTCCTCCCCTGAAGCAGTAGAGCATCGCATCGGGATGGCTGTCGACAAAATCACTCCACGCTTTGACCCGTGCCTCTTTGATGGGGCCGTTGACCAGTTCGTGGCCTAGTTTTGTCGCTTCGTCGTTTCCCTGCGCTTTGTAGCGTATGCCGACAAGATGCCGCTCTTCATCGCTCATCAACGGAAGATTGACAGCGTTGGGAAAGGCACCTTTTTCGAATTCTACGGGTGCGCGGACATCGATAAGGGGCGTATTCTCGAGGACGATCGACTTGAACGCATCACTTTGTGGCAGCTCTGGCACTATTTGACCTCGATCAGCTTCTCGCCCTGTGCGTGTGTCTCGCCGATAGGCTCCAGGTCGAGCCCTGCATTTTTCGTGATATCAAGAAAGGTATCGATCCCCTCTTTTTTGACGATGACAAGCAGTCCGCCGGATGTTTGCGCATCACAGAGTATTTCACGCTGCTGCTCCGTCATCTCACTGACGGTATCACCATAGCTGAGAAAATTCTTTCTCGCGCCACCGGGGATGCATCCCATCTGCCGATACTTTTCGACATTGGGAAGCAGAGGCACTTTGTCGAACCAGACCGTTGCGCCGATCCCGCTGCTCTCACAGATCTCGCCCAGATGCCCCAGCAGTCCGAAGCCTGTCACATCTGTCATCGCCACGACACTCTCCAGAGGCGCGAGCTCGGCACCGATCTTGTTGAGGGTCGTCATCGCTTCGATAGCCGGGTCGATTTCACCCGCTTCGATCTTCTTTTGCTTCTGTGCCGTGGAGAGGATACCGATACCCAGCGGCTTGGTGAGGAAGAGCAGGCAGCCCTCTTGGGCAGTATCGTTGGTCATCAGATTGGCATTGTCTACCAGTCCGGTTGCCGCCAGGCCGAAGATCGGCTCGGGGGAGTCGATGGAGTGCCCACCTGCCAGAGGGATACCGGCATCTTCGCAGACAGCCCGCCCGCCATCGATGACAGCCCGCCCGACATCCGCCGAAAGCTTATCGATCGGCCAGCCGAAAATAGAGATCGCCATCAGCGGCTTGCCGCCCATCGCGTAGATATCGCTCAGCGCGTTGGTCGCCGCGATCTGCCCGAAGACGAAGGGGTCGTCCACGATCGGCATGAAGAAGTCCGTCGTCGAGAGCACCGAGGTTCCGTTGCCCAAGTCGTAGGCAGCAGCGTCGTCTTTGTTGCTGTTGCCCACAAGAAGCTGGGGATAGTGGATATCCTCCCGTGTGCTGTCGAGTATCTCTTCGAGCAGCATCGGCGAGATCTTGCACCCGCATCCCGCCCCATGGCTGTATTCCGTCAGTTTGATCGTTTCCATATTTCCTCTTACTTATTTCTGTTATACTTCGGGATTATAGCACCGGGGGATTAAAGATGAGAATAGAGATACCCAATTATCGAACAGTGACGATCACCGATATCGTCTGTGACTACAATGGGACGATCGCCAAAGACGGTATCGTGTTGCCGGAAATCAAAGAGATTTTTCAAAGACTGAGCAGCGATTTTACGCTGTATGTCATTACAGCAGATACTTTTGGCAGTGTCAAAGCACAGCTGGAGGGTTACGGTGCACAAATCAAAATCTTGACAAGCAGTGATCATACACAGGAGAAAGCAGACTTTGTCGCATCACTCAGTGCTGACCACTGTGCGGCACTGGGCAATGGAAACAATGATTGCAAGATGCTGAAAGATGCTGCTATCGGAATCGCCGTATTGGGTGATGAGGGGTGCAGCAGAGAGACGATGATAAGCGCAGATATTATGGTCCAGAACAGTGCGGATGCACTTTCACTCTTTTTGGAGCCCAAGCGGTTGATTGCGACGCTGCGGAGGTAGTGTACGGTCTTTGGGCGGTGGGTATAAATACGCCACCTCGCGATTTTATGTCGGTCGTAGCGTGGGCA
>JAOZOG010000054.1:9901-11698 GCA_029933395.1 Sulfurovaceae bacterium
GGTATTGTAATTGCTCCCACCCTTGATGCGGCCAAAGAGTGAAGACTGCTCGAAAACAGAGGAGCGGTGGTGGACGGCGGCTCCGACCCAGAGATCTTCGAAGCTTTCCCCAATGAAGCCGAGACCGAGGTCGGCACTGAGATCGAGATAAAAGTTGAGATTGCTTGTGGTGTAGCCTTTGGGCTCTGCATCCAGCTTCTCGATATAGGTGACGCTGTCGATATAGGAGAAGCCTTCACCTGCGCCCAGTCTGAAGTCAAGAGCATCGATTGGCAGGGTATAGTAGAACTTGAATGCCAGATCGGCCTCCCAGGTAGCCTCCTGTACGTCGGATTCGTGATGATAGGTCAGCCCGGGAGTCAGATAGACCTGCAGCGGCAGCTCGAAAAGATTATTGGAGACAGGATGACCATAAAAGAGTGAAGTCATCTGGTTGCTGTGCTCATCTTCGAGTGTGCCGCCGCCAAGGATATCTTCGAGGCTGGATATTGTCGCCCAGCCGTGAGCCAGCCGGACATAGGGTTTCATTCCTTCGATCTCGACAAAGGGTTTGTTTTTGTCATTGAGTATGGCGATTCCTGCATAAGCACTGTAAGCAAAGTCTTCGTCGATGATCTGTGAATCAGCCGTAGCACTCCCGACATAGGTTCCGCTAAGTCCCCCAATAAAATAGAAGTTGGAGTAGACGTGATACTTGACATCGAAACCCAGAGTGCCTCCGATATCGGGGTCGATCTCCTCGATATCGCGCCCATAATAGCTGCTGTTGAAAGCCGACTCTTTGTAGGTGATAAGCGCATAGGGCGAAAAGTAGGTATCTCCATAGGCCAGGTCGGCAGAGTATCGCAGGTTTGCCAGATTGCCGTCATCGCTGTTTTGCAGCAGCTCCAGGTCGATATAGATATTCTCCTGCTGAAACCAGCGGAACCTCGCACCATAATCCATAGAGTCTCCCTGGACCTTGTTTTGGTACGCTTCGGGTATCGAGAGAAGACGGATACTGCTCAGGAGGGAGAGCTGCCAGGCTTCTCCATCAAAAAGCTTGATACCATAGGTTGTACCGCGGAGATAGAAATAGTCATTTTCATAGTAAAAAAGTGGCACGAAGTTGCTGACACTGCTATCCTGAATAATGGGATCATAATAGGGGATGGAGTCGATCCGGCCTACGACACCGGCCCCCCAGGCTTGATCATCGTATTCGTTTCGTGCCATTGCCATAAAGCTCAGAAGCACCCATACCACAATTTTTTTCATACGTTCTTCTTTCTTTTGCGATGCTGTTTTGTGTGATTTCGGTTGATGACTTCCGAAAGATTAATGTACGATTTTATCGTATTAATCTTTATGTTGTTCACCGGCTCTATTTTGCTACAATATATCCATTGCTTGAAAAAGGAGCGAGAAGATGAGTCGAAAAAAACAGGTTTTGGTACTCTGCACGGGCAACAGTTGCCGTTCGATAATGGCAGAAGCGATGATCAATGCCAAATTGGGGGAGTGTATCGAAGCGCAGAGTTCCGGTGTCAAAGCGAGCGGCAAGGTCAATCCCCACGCGCAGGCTCTGCTGGAGTCCAAAGGGGAGTGGCGGGAGAGCTACCACTCAAAGGTGATCGAAACCGTTCTGGATACCCCTTTTGATCTGGTCGTGACGGTATGTGACGCTGCGAAAGAGACGTGTCCGATGTTTCCCAAAGCTGTCAAGACGCTCCACGTAGGCTTCGAAGATCCCAGCGGAAAGGCTGTCGAAGAGTATGCCAAAACGTATGAGGAGATAGAGAAAACACTGCTGCCGAT
>JAOZOG010000273.1:0-1211 GCA_029933395.1 Sulfurovaceae bacterium
GCATCCGCTTCACCATTCGCACCCTCGTTCAGCTCAGCAACCTGCGCCGCAAGGTTCGCACCGTCCACAGCTCTCGCATGCTTCATGTTCGCCTGCTTCGCCTGCATCGCATCGAAGATCGCCAGCTTCACATCGTCCGCCGTACTCTTGCCGTCCGCCTTCGCAGCAGCCACGATATCCTCATAGCCGGCCATACCGACAGCCTCGATAGAAGCGATCCTATTGGCCTCTGCCTCAGCACCGGCGGCACGCCCGTTCTGCTCACCCTCCGCGACAAATGCCGCAGCAATGTCAGGGTAGCTCTCTCTGATCATATCAGCCGTAATTTCCACTTGTGGTTGTTCAGCCCCCGCGATGATCGCAGAAGCAACCGCAGGGAATTGCTCGTTGATAAGCTCAGCAGTTATTTCGTTGTCTTCATAAACAGCCATTGGCTCTCCTTTAAGTTAATTTTGCGATCAACGCCTCAAACGTGGTGATATCGTCTACCATCCCCGCCTTTTGCGCCTCTCGACCGACCAGCATATCGCCCTTGCCGAAGCGTTCAAGGACTTTTCTGCTCGAAATGCCCCTGTTCTTCGCCACGGAGTCCACAAATATCTCGCCAAGGCTGTCCGCCCAGCGCTGTATCTGCGATATCCCCTCTTTGGTAGAAATGTCAGGTCTCTTGTATGGGCTTACACTTGATACGATCTCGATGCCATTTCCTTTCTTCTCTCTCAGCGTGAACACCACGCCGATACTTCCGACCATCGCCGTCTTGGACGCATAGATCTCCTCAGCCGCAGACGCTATCCAGTACCCCGCGCTCGCCGCCATATCATCAATGTATGCAACCACACGCTTCTTCTCTCTCGCCGCCACGATCATCTCTCCAAGCTCGGCAATGCCCGAAGCCTCGCCGCCAGGAGAATCTATGTTGAAAAGTATCGTCTTCACAGAAGCATCGTTCAGCGCCGTGTTCAGGTCACGCGCCAGCGTCTCCGTAGAAACCCCGCCGCAGATCTCCGTAAAGAAAGAAGCGTACCGCACAATGGTCCCCGTCACAGGTATCACCGCAATGTCGCCGCGCATCTCCACGGACCGCGTATTCTCAAGCGGCCGCCCAAGCTTCGCCGCCACCGCCTCGATGTCCGTCTCCCTGCTGGCAATGTCCATCACCATCCGAAGCGCCGCCGGCGTACTAAGCCACGGCGTATCTTCTATCGCCC
>JAOZOG010000273.1:1311-3040 GCA_029933395.1 Sulfurovaceae bacterium
TTCGTCTCAAAGTCGGTACCGTTCATCTCGGACGCCTCTTTGGTACGAGTGGAGAACCCTGCCTCTACACGCATAATGGCCGCCTGCGTCTCCGCTGTTGGGTTCAGCATGCCTGGCTGAGGCCCGTTCCATGACGCCTGGCAGTACGCAGCGCGTATCGCCTCGTTCTCCAGGAACCCCGGAGCCGAGATCACACCGCTGAGCACAGCCTCGTGCAGCCACTCTTCGTATATCGGCTGGCAGAAATCACCCGCAAACCACGTCCGGCGCGTCTTGAACGCTTTCCACGCTTCAAGGAGCGCTGCCCTCGAAGCCGAATAAGAAGAAGAGAAATGTTTAATGAGAAGTTCATAAGGCACCTGGAGCGCAGACCCTATCTGTTTGATGATGCTCATCACAAACGCATCGTAAGCCGTGTTCGGACGTCCGGGGTTAGCAGTATCGATGCTCTCACCCTCTTTCAGCCCGACCATCATACCCGGAGCAAGCTCCATCGTGTTGTCGTCTCTGTCGTCTGTACCGTCCGCCTCGGTCGTAAGGGGAGGCTCAGGCAGCTCACCGCTCTCCGTCTTCACAAAGACCGTAAAAAGCCCGCTTATCAGCGCCGCCTCAAGCTCCGCCGTCGTGTACTCGCTGAGCACCTTCAGGCTCTCAAGCACCGGAGCCAGCACAGGCACGCCCCTCCTCTGGTGGGGACGGGTACGCGCCGCAAGATGTATCACGTTGGGACGCCCGCTCTCCCTGCCGTAAGCCGGCACAGCCACCCACTCGTTCTTGAAACTGATCCCGCCCGGATGGTACTTGTTGAAGTGGTACGTCACAGGCTCGCCGTACTCACCGACCGTGATCCCCCCGGCCGTCTTCTCGTTGTCCTGAAATGAAATACCCGGGTTGGAGAGACGGTCAGCCTCTATCAGCTGCACGGAAAGAGAAAAGAGAGAACCGCGGTCAATGTGCGGAAGCAGCGCCGAAATGTCACCCGAAAGCAGCGTAGAGATGAACGCCACCCCCTGAATGTTCCCGAAATTCTTTGTACGCTCCGCGTCGCAGTTCTTGTTCGAAGCCCAGAGCCTGAAGTAGAACTCCGTGTTCTTCGCCCAGTCAGAAGCCGCCTCCTCGCTTATGCCGATCACCTCGTGGTTGGGCTGCGACTGCATCACCAGCCCGCTTCCAATGGTATTGTAAAGCTTCGTATCCACCGCACCCCTCACAAGAGGCTGGTTACGGTACGCATCACGCGACTTGACCCGAAGATCCTCCAGAGAAGGCAGATCGTCCGTGTCAGAGTTCCCCAGGCGCGAAACCCACGTCTTGTTCACACGCCGCTTCGTAGAAGACGCGTCATACGCAGAAGCAGAAGCCTTCCCTGCAAGCCGCGCCCCAATGCTCACGTTATACATAAGGCATCACCCTCTTTACCTGCATCTTCCCGGACCCGTCACCAGCACTTAGCTGCTTCACCTTCGCATCCCACTTGTCCACATCCGCAGAAGCATCCTTCAAAAGCGCACGCTTCATAGAAAGATCCGCCCGCGCATACTCCTGAGAAGTCCTGATCGCCTTGAGCAGATCCAAAGCACCGCTAAGTTGTTCCTCGGCCTGAGCCAGCGTAATTCCCGCCAAAATACGAACCTTTATAAGTTAAATTACCCGTATTCTTGCACTTTTTGATTTTTAAATATAGTAGACTATTTTTAGATTTTTGAAGAAAATGTCGCGTAGGGTCGGT
>JAOZOG010000274.1 GCA_029933395.1 Sulfurovaceae bacterium
ACATGGGTGGCCGGATGCCGGCGCGATGGGTGGCCGATTTGATGCGTTTTTTGCACAAGGGAAATACAATATGGGCGGAACGGGAGCTATTGTATTCTGCGGCAAAAACCGTTATCAGCTCATAGCCTCAAGACGACACAATGGGAGCGGTGAATTTGGGTTTACGCTTATTAGAAGGCATCCTTTTAGCGAGGAAGATAAAAAAACTAAGAAAAATACTTGGTACGAGTATCTTAAAATAGATGGGAAAATGCCATCATTTCCTATGACTACTTTAGATCTAGGACTTCATAATAAATTATTTGAAACTGGATCCATTATCAAACTCTATTCTTATGACTGCACAATCCGCCCCCACCCGGACACCCGTTTCAAAAGCATCCGGACACCCGTTTCGGAATCATTCGGACACCCTTTTGGTCGTTATCCGGACACTTTCAGGTGTCTGGCCGAAAGCTGAGAATGCGTTAAGAAGCGAAGCGGAAGGTATTTTCTAAATTCAACTACACTACTGTAAAAATACAGGAGTGACCAATGGAGAAGATACCTATGAGAAAAATAAGAGAAGTACTGCGGCATAGCTGCAAACTCCACCTCTCGATCAGACAGACGGCACGCAGTACCAACACAAGCAGAGCGACTGTAGGCGATTATCGCAAACGCTTCGAGAAAAGCGGTCTCAATATCGATAGTCTATTGGCAATGAGTGACAAAGAGATCGAGCGTGCACTCTTCGGCACAGCCCCTGCATCGGGCAACCCCAATCGTCCTCTGCCCGATATGGCCGACATTCACCTTCAGATGCGACAAAGCAAACGAAGCAAAGTGACCCTGGCACTGCTCTGGGAGGAGTATCGTGAAAGTTATCCAGAAGGATATGGCTATACACAGTTCTGTGAATACTACAAACGCTACCGCAACAAGCTCAATCCCTCGATGCGCCAGATCCATATCGCAGGAGACAAATGCTTCATCGACTACAGCGGAATGACGATGCCCATCGTAGATGCGAAGACGGGAGAGATCCGCAAAGCCCAGATCTTCGTTGCCGTACTGGGTGCGAGCGGCTACACCTTCGTGCACGCCACACCTTCACAGAGAATGGAGGACTTTATTCATTCACATACCCTCGCTTTCGAGTTCTTTGGCGGTGTACCCCGTATCCTGGTGCCGGACAATCTCAAAAGCGCGGTGATCAAGCATACCAAAAGTGACATCGTCATCAACGAGAGCTATGCCCAAATGGCCGGTCACTACGGCATCGCCATCGAACCCGCACGTCCCAAAAAGCCCAAAGACAAATCCAAAGTCGAACAGGGTGTTCAGGGTATCCAGCGCTGGCTGCTGGCCAGACTCAGAAAGCGAACCTTCTTCAGTGTCGACGAACTCAACGATGCACTCTCTCCTCTGTTGGACCGCTACAATGCCAAAGTGCTCAAGCATCTGCAAAAGAGCCGCGATGCTCTCTTCGAAGAACTCGACAAACCCCATTTGGGCAGACTGCCCGCCAACAGCTATCACTACAGAGAATTGACACGCTGCAAAGTACATATGGATTACCATATCGCCCTGAAGAAGTGCTACTACTCCGTTCCCTATACGCTGCTCAGAGAGGAGGTGGAGGTACACTACAACACCCAAAGTGTCGAGATCTATCACGACAATACACTCGTAGCGCTCCATCCCAGGCTCCACCGTATCGGAGATGTCTCTACACTGCACGAACATATGCCTTCCCATCATCAGTATGCCAACGAGAAGATGAATCCCGAACGCCTGCAGCACTGGGCTGAGAGTATCGGCAAAGAAACGCTGGCTTATACCAAAAGAGTACTGGAGCTTGCCGACACCCCACCCAACGCCTATCGTCGTATCGTTGCGGTTCTTTCGATGGCGAAGTCCTATGGTGTCACGGAGTTCGAACTCGCTATGGCGTTCGCCCTGAAGGCCAATGCGCTGCAGACAAAATCGATCCGCTCCATACTCGACAAGAAACGCTACCTGAGCGAGGGTGCCAACCAGGCTACGCACAAAGCCCAAAGCCTGCACGATACCCACGAAAACCTGCGCGGCAAAGCCAATTACCGATAAAGGAAAAAAATGAATCAATCGATCATAACGGAGAAATTCACGGAGCTTGGATACCACGGTGCCAAAGAGGCTTACCTCAGACAGTGCGAAACCCCTGCAATGCAATCACTCGGTTTCGAAGAACGTCTCTTCGAGCTGCTCGATGCCCAGACAGTTTTTTTAAGAAACAAACGCATCGCGATGCACAGTAGACTCTCGAAGATCAAGGATAAGAGTGCGGCACTCTCTCAGATAACGTATCATCCCCAAAGAGGATTGAACCGGGAGCTGATCGGCTCACTGGCATCCCTGGACTTTATCCGTCATTATCAAAACATCATCATCACAGGCAAAACCGGCACAGGCAAGAGCTACCTCGCGCAAGCCTTCGCCAATCGCGCCATCGAAGGAGGATACAAAGCCTATTATGTGCGTATGCCCTCTTTGCTCGAGGAGATACGCATCGCCAGAATAGACGGTACCTATACCAGACTGCTCAAAAAGTATTCACGTTTCTCTCTGCTTGTTCTGGATGATTTCGGTATCGCTCCCATTACCCAGGATGACGCGACCAATCTCTTCGAGATCATCGAAGAGAGGACACAGATCAATTCGACGATCATCACTTCGCAGCTGCCTGTAAGCGAGTGGTACGACTATCTCGACAACAATACCATCGCCGATGCCATTCTGGACCGCATCGTCTACTCTTCACACCGTATCGAAATGGAAGGGGAATCGATGCGGAAACTTCAAAAGATCGATACGATCGGGGTAGATTGACGATCGTTATTCGGACAGCTGTGCTATAATGCCAACCATAGAAAATGGCTTACGCTACTGTCCGGATGCTAAGCGAAATGGGTGGCCGGATGGGGTGAAATGGGCACCTGGATAAACAACTGGGCCGAGCTCTCTGCGTATTTCCAATACTCAGAGCCTAT
>JAOZOG010000055.1 GCA_029933395.1 Sulfurovaceae bacterium
GTGATATAGTCCAGGCCCACATCGGTGAGGGTTTTGAGCTTGTTGGCGATGGCGGGGATCGCTTTGAAGAATTCGGAGGCTTCACCAACACTCATTGCCAGTACTTCGGCAATGTTTTTACCTTTATAATAGACTTCCAGTGTCTGGGCATTGTAGCGGGCACCGTGGCAGGCATCGCACTCCACCATCACATCAGGGAGGAAGTGCATTTCGATCTTGATCTGTCCATCCCCCTGGCACTTTTCGCATCGGCCTCCTTTGACATTGAAGGAGAAGCGGCCGATCTTGTAGCCGCGCAACTCCGCCTCTTTGGTCTGGGCGAAGAGTTTGCGTATCTCATCCATCACGCCGGTATAGGTGGCAGGATTGGAGCGTGGTGTACGGCCGATCGGGCTCTGGTCGAGATAGATCACCTTGTCCAGATGATCCAGTCCGATGATCTCTACACCATCTACTTTATGCACTTTGCGGGCATTGTTGAGGATCTCTCTGGCAGTGGGCAGCAGGGTTTGTAAAATCAGTGAACTTTTGCCGCTGCCGCTCACACCCGTCACACAGACGAAATTGCGCAGCGGAATCTTTGCATCGAGATCGACGATATTGTTCAGCGTGACGTTTTTGATCTCCAGCCAGTCGGTCTGAGGCTTGTCGTGGCTGTAGGCGATTACCTTCTTGCCGTAGAGGTAGTCCGCCGTCAATGTTTTGGCTTTTGCGAGTTTCTTGCTCTCACCGGCAAAGACGATCTCACCGCCGAAATCCCCTGCCCCCGGGCCGATATCGACGATATAGTCTGCAGCGACAATCGTCTCCTTGTCATGCTCGACGACAATGACCGAGTTGCCCTTCTCCTTGAGGGAGTTGAGGGTACGTATCAGCTTCATTGTGTCACGCTCGTGCAGCCCGATACTGGGCTCATCCAGCACATACATCACACCCGTCAAACCCGAACCGATCTGAGATGCGATACGGATCCGCTGTGCTTCACCCCCGGAGATCGTCCGGGCATCACGGCTGAGTGTGATGTAGCCCAAACCAACGTCATAGAGAAAGAAGAGGCGCTCCCGGATCTCCTTGAGGATCGACTCCGCGATCGCCTGCTGCTGCTCTGTCATATGGGAGAAGTTCTGCTCCTCGGCGAAGTAGGCATAGCTCTCCTCGATAGGCAGATCAACGATATCGGCGATATTTTTCCCCTCGATTTTGACTGCCAGGCTTCTAGGGCGGAGACGGTGACCGTGGCAGGTGTCACAGATCTTTTCCGTCATATATTCGTTGACATCCTTCTCGTCACTGAACATATCATAGGCGAACTTGACCATACCGGGCCACTCCCGCTTGAGTGCGTGACGTTTCCAGGTAAACTTCACTTCTCCCGGCGTTCCATAGAGTACCGCCTTCTTCTGATGCTCCTCCAGCTCCCCGTAGGGAATCGTGATATCGATACCGTTTTGAATACAGAAGGCATTGAGGAACTTCGTATAGTAGCTTTTATTGAAGCCGTAGAGGATCTTGATCGCACCCTTCTCGATCGTAAGTTCCGGATCGATCACCTTTTTGAGGTCGATGGCATAGCGTATCCCCAGACCATCACAGGTTGGGCAGGCGCCTTTGGGGGAGTTGAAGGAGAAGGAGACCGGCTCGAGTGGCTCGAAGCTGATCTTGCAGTCGAAGCAGGCGAGATGCTCCGAGTAGTGAATATGGGACTGTCCGACACCTACCTCTTCGGCGTTGAGTACCTCCAGCTCCACTTCGCCATAGCTCTCCTTGAGTGCTTTCTCTACATCCTGCCCGATTCTGTCCCTGCTCTCCTCTTTGATCACGACACGGTCGATCACCACCTTGATCGTATGCTTCTTGGTTTTGGAGAGTTCGATCTCTTCATCCAGGCGCACCATCACTCCGTCGATCATCGCACGGATATACCCTTTGTGGCGCAGTGACTCCAGCATATCGGCGAAAGAGCCCTTCTTCTCTTTGACCAGTGGCGCGAGGATCACCAGCTTGGTACCATTGGGGAGTTTGAGTACCTGCTCGATAATATCACTGGCACTCATCGAAGAGATCGGTTTGCCGCATTGGTGACAATACTGCCTGCCGATACGGGCGAAAAGAAGCCGGAGATAATCATAGATCTCCGTAATCGTACCCACTGTCGAGCGGGGGTTTTTGGAAGTCGTCTTCTGGTCGATGGCGATCGCCGGTGTCAAACCGTCGATCTTGTCCACCTCCGGTTTGCCGATCTTGCCCAGAAACTGTCTTGCGTAGCTCGAAAGTGATTCGATATAGCGCCGCTGTCCCTCGGCGTAGAGTGTCGAGAAGGCCAGTGTGCTCTTGCCGCTCCCGCTGATCCCAGTGAAGACGACCAGTTTGTTCTTCGGGATTGTCAAGTCGATATTTTTTAGATTGTTTTCCCGTGCACCAAAAACCTGTATCACATCTTTTTTCATTCTTGAGGCTATCCTTGTTGAAACATTTTGTAGGCCATGATGGCCAGTATGAAGAGATACATTCCCACGATGAATCCCTTGTGCTTTTTGGCGTGAACTTTATCTTTGAGCCAGACACCGAGATAGACTCCCAGCAGAGAGGCGACACCGATGATCAAACCGCTTCTGATATCCAGCTCTCCATGCATCAGTCGTCCCAGGAAGCCGGCCACTGAAGAGAAGACGACAAAAAAGAGCCCGGCACTGACCGCTTTTTTGATCGGATAGTGCAAAAACCCTGAAAGCAGAGGAATCAGAATGATCGCGCCCCCCACACCGATACTGATCGCGATGATGCCGATACCGATACCAATGACAAAAAGCAACCATTTCGGCAGTGTCTTATTCTGGGCATCTTCATGAATCTCCGGCGCCATCAACAGTCGATAGAGTGCAAAAAGAACAAAGAAGATAAAAGTGTACTGCAGAACACTATCGGGGATACTCTCGGTAATATAGCCACTGATGTAGCCACCGACAAATCCACCCAGGCCGACAAAAATCCCCTCACCCAGCTCCAGCGTACCCTTTCTGAAATTCAGATAGGAGCCATAGATCGAGCTGAAAACCATCTGCATGATCGAGATCCCCACCGCCACCTTCATCTCGTAGCCCATCAGCAGCAAAAGCGGAACCAATACGGTACCACCTCCTATTCCAAAAAAGCCGGAGAGCGCTCCGATGCCCAATCCTATCGCTGCCAAGAGTAGTTCCATATTTTTCCTTTTACATAATCCGGGGGATCAAAACAAGCGGATGATTATACCATATTGCCGGGTCTGCGGGGTCAATGCCGTGGCTGGGAGAAAAATAGCTCCACGGCCTCTCTCATCTCATCGGGCCTGTCGATGCCATTCACCAGATGCCTGAAGGCTGAGGCACCCTGATAGCCGGCTTTGGAGTAGGTGTGCAGATGTTTACGAAAAAGAATGACACCATACGCACCATAGTGCTCGATCATCTGATCGAAGTGCTCCAGTACGACGCTTTTGACCAGTTCACTCTCAAGTTCGGAACTCCCCTCTTTCATCTGGTGGAAGATCCATGGTTTCCCGACGGCAGCACGCCCCACCATCACGCCATCGGCTCCGGTGTATTCCAGAACCCATCGGGCCTTTTCCGCCGAATCGATATCGCCATTGGCAATGACAGGAATGGAGAGCACTTCCTTGATCTCCCTGATCGCATCGTAGTCGACCGGCGCCTTGAACTTACCCGATCGTGTCCGGCCATGCACGGCGATAAAATCAGCCCCGCTCTCCTGGCAGACCCTGGCGATCTCCAGATGGTTTTTACTCTCAAATCCCAAACGAATTTTGACTGAGGTATAGGGCTTATTGGATGTTTTTTTGATCGTTTCGATTGTTCTGCCCATCTTTGGCAGATCCGTCAACAGTGCACTGCCCGAGAGGTTGTTGACCACTTTGGGGACAGGACAGCCGCAGTTGAGGTCGATACAGTCGATCCCCTCCTGCTCATTGAGAAGTTCCACTGCCCTGCGGACCACCTCCTGATCCGAACCGGCGATCTGTACCGAATAGGGGTCTTCCAGAGGGCTCTTTGCAAGCATCTTGAGTGTCTTGGCACTCTGATAAGCCAGGGCATTGGAGCTGAGCATTTCACTCACCGTCAGATCGGCACCGAATTTCTTGACAACGGAACGAAAAGGGAGGTCTGTGAAGCCCGCCAGCGGGGCTAACACATAGAGGGGTGCGGAGAAATCAATTTTCATTGCAGACTGCGTAGGAGCTGACCATTCCTTCGACATTGTATTTGTTGTTCATCTTCTTGAGCGTATAGAGTGCACGGAATCGGACAAACTCTTTCTCGCCATGTTCACTCAGGAACTCTTCGACTTTGTCGAGCATCTCATATTCGAAAAGAATATAGAGATAGGCCTGGGAGGCGTTTTCATCCTGCTTCTGGAAGGATTTGAACATTGCCAGGTTGGTGTCCGGGGCGAACTTCTTGACACAGAGTCTGGCCAGATGCATATACTCTTTGCAGCCGAAAGGGAGTTCGGCAATAAAAGATTTGATCATCTCTTCACTCATACCGATATCCTCTTTGCCCTCTACCGCCCTCTCGAGCATCACGAAGAAGTTTTCCACATCGAATATCTTCACATATTTTTTCGCCTTGAAGAACGTCTCATTTTTGGCAAAGAGTTTCAACGCTTTCGCTACGGCATCTTTGCTGTAAGTCGCTGAAGACTGCAGGACCTCTTCGACAAACTTCTGATCTTTGTCCAGCCTGTTAAGGGTATTCTTGATAAAGATCGGGTTCTCTTTTGAGAGCTTCTTCGCCAACTTCTTCTCTTTGAGATCGACATACTCGCCTCTCTCGATATCCTTGACCAGCGCAATGGTATTCGTAATCCTCTCTGAGACACCTTCGACCGTGCCTTTTACTTCAAGGATGGACCTGGAGAGAAGCTTCGCTCTGTTTCTGATATCTTTGGTAAGGTACTTATGCTCCCTGGGCTCTTTGAGAAGTGACCAGTAGAGTGCATCTTCGAGTGTCTGGGCATCCTTGATCCACTTCTTTCTGGTAAAGTAGGCAAGTGTACCGTAGTACATCATATGGATCAAAGTAAAGACAAGGAGAATCACCATAGGTAAAATAATCCAACCTGCAATAGGCAGATTGACATCGATACCGAGGATTTTGTGGACATGGTTTCCAAGATGGAGTGAGTGAACATATGCCCCGGTGAGTCCTGTCAAAATCAGGGCAAAAACGAAGTAAAGACCGATTCGCATTACGCTTCCTTTTAGTTAATTATGCTCTTTTTCAGTTATCTCTCGACAAGTGATACAAAAACGTGCGAACGGCTTTACCTTCAATCTTTCGATCCCTATAGGCTCTTCGCACATTTCACAGATACCGTATGTTCCTAGTTTAATTTTATCCAAAGCAAGATCAATTTCTGCTAATTCTTTGCGCTGCTGCTCCAATATCGCGCTATCGATAGCAGTTCTTGCAGAAACCGAAGCATGGTCTCCTTCATCTTTCAGCTCAAGACTTCTCATTGCATTCAGTTCAAGGCTCGTACCGCTGAGATTCTTCTCTATCTGTACTTTTCTCTTCTTGAGTTGTTTTTCAAATTCTTCTATCTCTGTCTTGGTAAGCATGGTATCTTTTCCTAATTTTTATTTGTGGTATGGGTGATTATGATTGATCGCCAGACCCCTGAAGATCTGCTCCGTCAGCACCACTTTCACCAGTTTATGTGAAAGTGTAATTCTACCAAATGATATTGCTCTATTACATTGTGTTAAAAAATCCTCTTCAAGCCCGTATGCACCGCCAATAAAAAAGTTCACGACGGCTCTATCCTTAAGGAGTTTGGCGAATTCGAAACTGTCAACTTCCGCAGAGGAGGGATCAAGGGCGACGGAGTAATTACCGCTTCCGACATATTTCCCAAATGCCCTGCTGTAGCTTCTTTTTGCCGCATCAGGCGAAATATCCTGGGCTTTTGCGATCTCCTTGTCAAAAAGCTCGATCACATTTACTTGAGCATAGGGTTTCGCCATTTTGCAAAAATGCTCAATCAAAGGTGCATAGAGTTGGTCTTTTCCTTTTTTGTCGATGATGATGACATTGATTTTCATCCTCTTCCTTCATAACTATCTATTTGCCTGGAATAGTAGCGAAATCTGCCTATCCTTACCCATATATTCAATCAAAATATCTACTTCGAAAACCGGTCCTCATTTTCAGAAAAATACCTTATAATACAGCCACAAAGATAACGGAGCGGAAATGTTACGATTTGCACCCTCCCCGACCGGGGATATGCACATAGGAGACCTGCGTGTCGCCCTTCTCAACTATATCGTCGCCAAGCAGAGAGACGTACAGTTTATCGTGCGGATCGAAGATGGAGACAAGGCGCGCAATATCGAAGGCAAAGATACCGAAATACTGCAGATACTCGAAAAATTCGCTCTGCCGCACCACCATGTGTTTCACCAGAGTGAAAATCTGCATATTCACCAGACACTGGCAATCCGTCTGCTCGAAGAGAAAAAAGCCTTTGTCTGCACCTGCACACCCGAACAGATCGAAGCGGACCGGAAAGAGGCAGAAAAGAACGGAGTCCCCTATCACTACAGCGGACGATGTGAAAGTTTGCCGAGCGGAGAACTCGACAGACTACGGGAAGAGAAGATACCTTTCGTAATACGCATCAAAAAACCGGAGTCCCCCATCCTTTTTGACGATATCATTATGGGAGAGATCGAAGCTGATCCACGGGAGGTGGACAGCTTTGTGATTCTCAGGACAGATGGCACTCCCACCTACAACTTCGCCTGTGCCTGCGACGACATGCTGACAGGAGTCAATATGATCATTCGCAGCGACAAGCATCTCGGCGATACCCCCAGACAGATCCACGCCAAACAACTTCTGGGCTACGACACAGAGACCGGCTATGCGCATCTACCCGCCCTGCTCGACAAAGAGGGAAAGAGGATAGATGAGCAGGATAGTACCGGCTTGGTCAAATGGCTCTTCGCCGAAGGCTTTATCCCTGATGCTATCATCAACTATCTGCTGCTTCTGGGTCACGAAACACCGGTAGAGATCTTCACGCTTCCCGATGCTCTCGAGTGGTTCAATCTCGAATCGATCTCCAAAATTCCTGCACAGTTCGATCTCGATACGCTGCGCCGTCTCAACCGTGAACATCTGAAAAAAATGGATGACAAAAAACTCTCTACACTCTTTGGTTTTGCCGATCCCGATATCGGAAAACTGGCAAAAGTCTACCTGGAAGAAGCAAGCACCATCAATGAACTTGAAACAAAGATCAAAGCAATCTTTACCCCGAAAAATTTCGATGGGGAGTGGGGAGAACAGATGAAGATACTCGAAAAACTTATCCTGACATCTCCCCCGATAGAGACTTTTGATGCTTTCAAGAATCACCTGATACATGAAAGCGGGCTCGAAGGTGAAAATCTCCTCAAGCCGCTTCAGATACTTCTCACCGGTGCCGATCACGGCCCCGAACTGGGTAAACTCTACCCCTATATCAAATCCTATCTTTTGGAGGTTGCCTCATGAATGCCCTTATCTATGCGATCGTACAGCTGCTGCATACGATCATCAATGTCTATATCTGGATCATTATCATCGCTGCACTGTTAAGTTTTATACGGCCTGATCCCCACAATCAAATCGTCCAGATTATCTATCGTCTGACAGAACCCGCCTTCGATTTCGTTCGGAGAAAACTCCCCTTTGTCGTCTTTTCGGGTATCGACCTTTCGCCGATCGTCATTCTGCTTGCGCTGCAATTTCTGGATGTCTTTATGATGCGACTCTTTTTAGGATAGAGCGTGCGGTTCGCTCTCCTGCTTTTTTCTTTTCTGCTGCTTTTTCCATCCGGGACAGAAGCCAGAAATCTGACATTCGATCAAGTCCATATGATGCCCAAAAGTGTGGAAAAAGATTACTATATCTGGCGCTTTCTCTGTCAGGGGAACTGCACCGCATCCCAGGCACAGGCAATTATCAAAGATGTCAACCGACTCAACAAGAAGCTTCGTGAATCCTACCGGAAGAAAACCGGCCACACGGCAAAGGTGTACGCCTCCGGCAATGGAAAAACGTCAAGTAAGGCCCAAAGAGATGCCTGGCTGGCAAAAGTCGCTTCACAAAAATATTTCAACACTGCCATCACTGCGCTGCAGCAGGGAAAAAAAGACCTCGCCATCCTCTATTTCGACAAAGCCAGACGCTCTGCAAAGAAACAGGAGGAGGCAGACAAAGCCTCCTTCTGGCTCTACAAAACGACAGGGAACAAAGGCTATCTCAATGTTCTGCTCAAAAGCTGGGATGTCAATCTCTATACCCTGCTCGCCCGGGATATAATGCATATCAAATATCCCCGCACGATTACACCGAAGCTCTCCAAAAAGCGTCTCAGGCATTACAATGCCAAAAACCCCATTCACTGGGCCCATATCAAAAAGAAGCTCTTCAAGCCAGGAACCAATCTGCAAAACCTGGCGAGGGGATATGCGGCCGAAGAGTCTATTGGTGTCTATACCTATATTATGGCCAGGGCATCACACTATCGGAACATCTATTACCCTATGCCCTACCGTGATACACTCTCCCGTTTTCCCAAAAAGCGCCAGGCGCTCATTTATGCTATTGCAAGACAGGAGAGCCGCTTTGTTCCCGCATCGGTCTCGCGCTCTTTTGCTCTGGGGATGATGCAGATTATGCCCTTCCTGGTCAAACACATCGCTAAAGAGCGTGGGGAAAATATCGACCTGGATGAGATGTTCGACCCCCGAAAAGCGATTATCTATGCCAACCACCATATCAACTATCTGGCGGCGTATCTCCACAATCCGCTTTTTGTTGCTTACGCTTACAATGGGGGGATAGGCTTCACACGAAGACTTATCAAGAGACCTGACTATTTCAGAAAAGGGCCTTATGAACCCTACCTGAGTATCGAAAAGATCAAAAATGCCGAAGCGAGAGAGTATGGTAAAAAAGTGCTGGTCAATTACGTGATCTACCTCAACAAACTCGGTATTCCGACACGTATCACACCCTACATCGAAGACCTGACAAACCCCTCCGAAACTGACAGCTTCCGATAGTCGTCAAAGCTATCGGAAAACTTTGACGTTTCCGCGATAAAGATACTTCGCCTTTTTCGCGAAATTCATTTTATATTTTCTATATTTTTGAACCTGCTTTTTTTCATCTTTATCTTTTTTCTTTTTGTCGTCTTTTTTATTTTTCTGGTCCTTGGAGATTGTTTTTTTCTTCTCTGTCTTTTTGGCCTGTTCTGCTTTGTCTATCTTCTTATTTTTCTTCTCTTTGGCTTTTTCACCTTTTTTGTCTTTTCCATTCTTCTTTTTTTTCTTTTTCTTCTTCATTGGAATCTTGCCATAGATCTTATTTTGGTACGTCAGAGAAAACTGTTTTCGTTTGGTGTGGGGGAACTCGACATAATAGTAGTCGCTCCAGGTATTGACCAATGGAATATTTTTCAGCATTGGATCATTCATAGCAAGTTTTTTCACGACCAGAGGAAGCCTGTCAATTCCTTTTCGTCTCTTGATTTTTTCCGCTTTGATGAACTTTTTGTCACTCTCGGGATACTTGAGATTGATAGTAAGGTTCTGATCCCCACTGATCAACTCTGACTGATTGACATCACTGGCCTGATAGAGACCGACGATGAATTTCTCTCTCACTTTCTCTTTCTCGTCCTCCAGCGACGCTTCACTATTGAGATACGTTGCTGTCAGAAGAATTTTTACTTCTCCATCTTTGCTGATTTTGACTTTTTCCGTCTTTTGCAGTTCGATACCGGGTTTTTGCATCTTGACAAAAGATTTTTCCATCCGGCTTTCGTTTTTCGAGGTACAACCGGCGAAGAGAATCAATACCCCCGCCAAAATAATCTGTTTCAACATTTTTACCCTTATCTACCCGCTATTTTGATTGATTTTAACATATCTTCAATAAAGATTGATGTATAATTGATTGACTCTAACCAAAGAAGGGGATTCGTGAAAAAGAGATATGCGGTAGCTTTTACCGGCCCATCCAACAGTGGCAAAACGACACTGATTGAAAAAGTTGCCAGAGAGCTGATTCAGAACCATAAAGTCGCCATTATCAAAAACGATCCCAAAGATAAAGCGCAGTTCGATATCGAGGGGAAAGACAGTTACAAATTTTCTCAAACCGGTGCCGAAGTGGTCGTGACTTCTCCTACGAGAACGACCTATTTTTCGCAGCGTGAAAAAACACTCGACGAGATCGTTGCAATGATCGGCGATTTCGACTATCTGCTCGTCGAAGGCCTCAAGACACTGCCCCTTCCGCGCATTGCCATCTTTCGCAATACGATAGAAGAGAGTTATTTTAGCTGCAGTGAAGCGATGGCGATCGATCAGAGTATCGATCCATCGAACTATCCTATCCCCAAAACACTCACACTGCTCAACCTCAACGACACCGGAGAGATTATCTCCTGGATCAAAAACCATGCAAAGGAAATATAAATGCGTACACTAGAGCCCGTCTTTGAAGCGATACAGAAATCAGCCTTTCGTATCCATGAAGCGATCACCAACGAAGACACTGACTACTCCAGCCAATCCAATACATCAGGCGATATCCAACTCAAACTCGACATCATCTGTGACCTGATCATTGCCGAAGAGCTCTCCTACCTGCCCCTTGTCAAAGCGATCGCCAGCGAAGAGAAGGAGGAGGAGGATATCCTCAACCCGGACGGTGAACTCTGTATCGCCTACGATCCACTCGATGGCTCCAGTCTGATCGATGTCGACCTCAGTGTCGGATCGATCTTTGGTATCTATGACGGGGAGTGGGATGCCAAAAAGATGATCGCTGCCGTCTATGTCGTCTATGGGCCGCGTATGGAGATGGTGACAGCCTACAAAGGCAATGTACGCCACTATATCTACCGACACGAACGCTTCAAAGAGCTCGAACAGATCAAGATCGGAGAAAAAGGAAAACTCAACGGCCCCGGCGGTACACAGATGAACTGGTCTGCCCACCACAAGAAGCTGATCGACGGCCTCTTTGCCGAGGGGTACAGGTTGCGTTACTCCGGCGGTATGGTACCCGATCTCCATCAGATCCTTCTCAAAGGTGGGGGACTCTTCAGTTATCCCGGTACGACCGACAATCCTGAAGGCAAACTCCGCAAACTCTTTGAAGTCTTTCCTTTTGCCTTCATCTATGAACTCGCGGGTGGTTATGCAATCGATGAGAATGGCCAACGACTGATGGAGCTTCCCTGCAGTGACCCGCATGAGACATCTCCCTGCTTTTTTGGCTCCAAATATGAGATCGAGCGCGTCAAAGAGGCGTATGGAGTGGCAGAGTGACGAAACAGCACGATCATCCCGATCAATGGGAAATCGCACTGGAAGAGAAAACCAAAGAACTTCAGGCGTGTCAGCAGGAGAGAGGGCTCAAGAGCTGTCTTGGCTGCGACAAGGTCAATGCCTGTGAACTACGTGA
>JAOZOG010000275.1 GCA_029933395.1 Sulfurovaceae bacterium
CTTGGCAATGTAGTCTATTTCGTCAAGGTTGAACACCTCGATCTCTTCCGCTTTTTTTTCATCCAGTATTGTGATAATCTTATCGATTCTTTCATCTATTGTCATCTATTTTTTTCCTTTTTTGTTTTCATAAGCCTCTCGACCTCTTCTCTGATGCGTTCGTCTATCATATCGGAGTGACCCTTTTCTCTTATCTCTGTCGAACTGATGGGTACATCGACCTGAAGCGGTATCCAGCTCCGGAGCACCTCGGTTTGTAGAGGGTGGATCTCCCGCTCCGCAATGACCCAGGTAACGACCTGATTGATCCAGTCGAATTCATGCCATTTGGTAATCGATGCGAGATTGTCCGATCCGATAATGAGATAGCGCACATCATACTGCTGTTGAAAATGACGCAGGCTTTCACTCGTGTAGACAGGCCGTCCTGCCTTGATTTCAAAGTCGCTGACTTCGACACGCTTCATTCCACCGAACAGTTTTCGGCACCATGCCAGTCTCTGTTCCGGCGAAGCCAAAGTACTCCGCTTGAAGGGGTTGAGAAAGGCGGGCAAGATGATCAGTTTGTCAATATCGAGTTTTTCCACCGCTCTTCGGACGATCTCCTGATGGCCCCTGTGAGGGGGGTCAAAACTCCCACCGAAGATCGCAACTTTAATCAAAGAGTAACCTCGCATAGTGTAAAATATATTGAATTTTATCATAAGAGTCCTTGAAGGTGACTAGGTTGAAAAATACATGAGAGTGTAAGTTGTAAAGAGGCTTCTTTTGTAAAATGATAAGCTATTAAAGAGAGGGTTATTATGCGTACGATCAAAGATCTGGATATCGATGGCAAAAGAGTGTTTATCCGATGTGATTTCAATGTGCCTCAGGATGAGTTTGGCAATATTACCGACGACAGGCGTATTCGCGCCTCCCTGCAGACAATCCGTTACTGTATCGACAGGGATTGCAAGGTGATTCTTGCGTCTCACGCGGGCCGGCCGAAAGGTGAAGGATATGAAGAGAAGTACTCTATGGCAGTGGTGGAGAGACGACTCAATACGCTGCTCAAAATCAAAAAGGCACTTTATCTGGCAAAAGATGTCGTAGGCCCCGATGCCAAAGCCAAAGCGGCCAAACTCGAAGGTGGTGAAGTCCTGTTGCTGGAAAACCTGCGCTTTGAAGCCGGTGAGACGGCCAATGATGAAGCATTTGCCAAAGAGCTTGCCGATTATGCCGATATTTATATCAATGATGCTTTTGGTGCCTGTCATAGAAAGCACGCATCGATCTATGCCATTACGAAGTTTTTTGACAAGGATCACCGGGCTGCCGGATTCCTGATGAGCAAAGAGGTGAACTTCTTTGGTAAAGTGATCGAAAATCCAAGCCGGCCTTTTGTTGCTGTCGTAGGCGGGAGTAAAGTTTCCGGTAAACTGCAGGCGCTGACGCAGTTGATCCAGAAAGTCGACAAGGTCATTATCGGTGGTGGTATGGCCTTTACCTTCCTGAAAGCCCAGGGGTACGAGATCGGTAATTCGCTGGTAGAGAACGATCTCCTGGACGAAGCGAGAGCGATTATGTACAAAGCCAAAAAGCGTAAAGTCAAGTTCTATCTGCCTGTCGATGTCGTCGTCGCTCCGGAGTTTGCAGAAGACAGCATCACCAAGTATCTGCCGTCTCAGGAGATTCCCGAGGATTGGATGGGTCTGGATATCGGGCCGGCAAGCTCACGACTTTTCCGTGAAGCGCTCAATGATGCACAGACGATTATCTGGAATGGACCGATGGGAGTCTACGAGATGGATAAGTTTTCCAAGGGTAGCTTCATGATGTCTCACCATATCGCCGAGACACATGCGACGACGATCGTCGGTGGGGGTGATACAGCGGATGTGGCACAGCGTGCCGGAGATGTCGATGAGATGACCTTTGTCAGTACCGGTGGTGGAGCAAGTCTGGAGTTGATCGAAGGGAAAAAGCTGCCGGGACTCGAAGCGCTGGAGCAAGATTAGATAGATTTTTATCTTCGACTTTAAATTCCGCATGTCGGAGTGCCCTCACTCAGGCAGGCAGTTCAGGCCTGATAATTTTTTGGTATGTCGATCTATTGTCGGAGTGAAGGCACTCCGACCTGCATAGCTATACGGTGAAGATGACTCCAATATATAAAAAATAAAACCAAGAAGGAAAAATACAACCAATGATATTTGCCGCCAATTTTAAAACCAACCACACCCGTAAATCGACCAGAGAGTATCTCGAAGTCTTGACGCAGAAAGTCGTCGATTCTGCCTGCAAGGATGCCGTCTATGTCTTCCCGCCCGCAACGGCTCTGGATCGTTTCGAGACACCTATTGTGATTGGTGCCCAGAATGCCTATCCGACGACGAATGGCGCCTATACCGGTGAGATCGGAACAGAGCAGCTTGATGAGTTTGGGATCAAAACAATTCTGATCGGACACAGCGAAAGACGGGAGATTCTGCACGAGAGCCAGGAGATCGTTGCGGAAAAGTTTGCTTTTTTCAAAGAGAGAGGATTTGAGATCATCTACTGTATCGGTGAGCCGCTGGAGGTGAGAGAGCAGGGTGACGAAGCAGTCATCGAGTATCTTTTGGCGCAATTTGAAGGAATCGATACCTCTTATGAAAAACTGATTGTCGCCTATGAGCCGATCTGGGCAATCGGGACGGGACGCAGCGCCACGGTTGAAGAGATTGCCTCGACGCACAAAGCACTGCGCCAATCTGTAGAAAAACCGCTCCTTTATGGCGGCAGTGCCAAGCCTGCCAATATCAGAGAGATCATCGGCATCGACAATGTAGACGGTGTACTGGTCGGGAGTGCTTCGTTGGATCCCGAGAGCTTTTTTGAGATGATCAGCGCCTGAGGACAATCCTCGGATAGATAGGCATTCTACGCCTGTCTCGATATTAAAAACTGCCTAATTCTCCATACGATCCAGAAATTGCTGCAGCAGGAACCTATGACAACAATACGCTTCAGGTATAT
>JAOZOG010000056.1:0-3444 GCA_029933395.1 Sulfurovaceae bacterium
TGGTACCACCGATCAAACTATCCATTCCCATACTATTTCCTTTGTATCTTTCTATTCAACTTCTTGACAAGAGCCACTGCTTTTGTCATTGTTCTTAACTCTTAACTCTTAACTCTTAACTCTTAACTCTTAACTCTTAACTCTTAACTCTATTAGTGTCCTGCATCGAGGCCACTCTCATGGCCCTCCGGTGCATAGGCATACGAACTCGAGATCCCTCTCAATCTCTCTACTGCCTCTTTGACGACGGCCAGGGTGTAGTCCAGCTCCTCTTTGGTCGTATAGCGGCTCAGTGAAAAACGGATCGCTGTATGTGCCAGATCGGCTTCTGCACCGATCGCTTCCATGACAGGGTTGCTCTCCAGGTCTTCACTGGCACAGGCTGAGCCGGTACTGGCTGCGATCGCTGAACGGTTGAGATCCCAGAGCATCGATTCACCTTCGATTCCCCGGAAGGAGATCAGGATCGTGTTGGGTGTTCGTTTTTCTCTGGGTGTCACGACGAAAGTGTCTGGGATCTTCAACAATTCGTCTTCGAATTCGTCTCTCAACTCTCTGATATCGTGCATCTCGAAGTCGAGTGCATCGATCGCCAGTTCCATCGCTTTTCCCATACCGATGATTCCGGGTACATTGAGTGTACCCGAGCGGTAGCCGCCCATCTGGGAACCGCCGTGAAGGAGAGGTTTGAGCTCTTTGCCTTTTTTCATATAGAGGGCACCGACACCTTTGGGGCCGTGAAACTTATGGGCCGACATCGTCAGATAGTCGACATTGAAGCTCTGTACATCGACAGGCAGCTTCCCGATCGCCTGGACGGCGTCTGTATGGAAGAGTACACCCTTCTCGGCACAGATTTCACCGATCTCCTGTACCGGAAAGATCGCACCTGTTTCGTTGTTGGCCCACATGATGGAGACCAGTGCCGTTTTGTCAGTGATGAAGTCTCTCACGGTATGTGCTTCGACGATCCCCTCATGATTGATAGGAAGATAGGTCACTTTGCATCCGAGACCCTCGAGAAATTTTGCCGTAGCGATTACCGAAGGGTGCTCCACTTCACTCAGAATGATATGGTTCTTTTTACCGGTAAGAATCGTGTCGAAATAGACACTTTTGAAAACCCAGTTGTTACTCTCCGTTGCACAGGAGGTGATAACGACACTATCCTCTTTGGGGGCGTGGATGCCGGCATAGATCTTCTCCATCGCCTCTTTGAGCGGCTGATGCGTTTCACTGGCAAAGAGATGCAGCGAGTTTGGATTGCCATACTTCTGAACGAAAAAGGGCTCCATCTCATCGAATACATAGGGATCTACGATTGTTGTTGCGTTGTTGTCCAGATAGACTTTCATCGCTTTCCTTTTTTACAAAATAAGCGAGGCAGAGTAGACCCGCTTTTAATTAAGAGTAAATTTGTCTTAATTAACTTTCTGCATACTACAGAAAGCTTTCTTAATGTTACATAAATACTGAAACTAAAGAGGAGAATTATACTCCTATTCGTTTAAGAATGCTTGATAATGCGGGCTTGTAAAATATGCTATAATGAAGATATCTCAATAAAAAGGATAGAAAATGGCAGTCAAAATCAAAGAACACGGAATTGGTATCGCGATCAAGAGAGAAAAGAAGAGACTTTTCATCGAGTTGACAATGCTGGGCAAACTGACACACGAAGATTATCAGGTGTTCGTACCGATGATCGACAAGGCGCTCAAAGAGGCCAGGGGGCTGGATGCGGAACTGCTGGTCGATATGCGGGAGTTCAAAGGCTGGGAAGTCAAAGCAGCCTGGGATGATTTGAAATTCGGTATGAAGCACAAAGACAAATTTGAAAAGATGGCTGTGGTCGGTAACAAAAAGTGGGAGGAGCTCTCCGTAAAGATGATGCGCCCCTTCTCAAAAGGAAAAGTCAAATTTTTCAAAGACCGGGAGAAGGCGCTAAGCTGGCTTCTGGGATAGAGACATAAAGATCAATTAAAAATTTGAAGGTGCCGGTGTATTGATGATATTGTAAAATTCGTTTCGTGTCCGCTGATCACTTTTGAAGAGTCCGCGAAGGGCTGAACTGACAGTGGTGGAGTTGATCTTCTGGACACCGCGCATCTCCATACACATATGGCGAGCATGGATGACGACAGCGACACCTTTGGGGTTGATCGTCTCCAGAATGGCATCGGCGATCTGCTCCGTCATCTGCTCCTGGATCTGCAATCTTCGTGCGAAAACATTGACGATACGGGGGATCTTGGAGAGGCCGACCACTTTGCCATCGGGGATATAGGCGACGTGGGCACGGCCGATGATAGGCAGCATATGGTGTTCACACATCGAATAAAACTCGATATCTCTGACGACGACCATTTCATCGTTGCTGCTGCTGAAGAGTGCCTGATTGAGGATATCTTTGGGGTCCTGACGGTACCCCTCCGTCAAAAACTTCAATGACTTGACGACACGTTCGGGGGTTTTGAGCAGTCCCTCTCTCTGCGGATCTTCGCCGAGCAGCTCCAAGACTTTGGTGACTGCTGCTTCGAACTCTTGATCTTTTTTCATGATTCTGCCTTACTTGATATATTCACTCTCCCGGATTGTAGCAAAAGTTTGATGATTTTCTCATCCACTTTGGAGATGGCCAAAGTACCGATCATTTTCAAAGAGAAGTAGTGCCTCTGCTCCGGCACCCTTTCAGGATAGTGATAGACCCGACATTTGAGTTTGAAATGAGTGTATTGATGGGAGACCTCTCCGAGGTATTCCATCTCTTCCGGCTTCTCATCAGGCGCATAAAATCCCCAGAGGCCATGGAGAAATTTTCCTTTTCTCTGTTTCAGGGCAATACGGTTTTGATGGCTGCAGATGACGATCTCCTGCTCCCGGATCGGAACGATACGCTTTTTTCTCATCGGATAGCGCTCCGGCTCCTCTTTTCCCTTGCAGATCGTC
This sequence comes from Sulfurovaceae bacterium, assembly GCA_029933395.1. Taxonomy (GTDB): domain Bacteria; phylum Campylobacterota; class Campylobacteria; order Campylobacterales; family Sulfurovaceae; genus SZUA-451. The sequence continues at coordinate 2,950 of JAOZOG010000056.1, forward strand.
TCAAATGGGCAGGTGTCACAGAGGGGATTTCTGGGGAGGCAGACCATGCTGCCGATATCCATCATCGCCTGATTGTAATCATAAGGATTATTTCTGTCGAGTAACTCCTCTGCATAGTGCCAGAGCGTTTTAGAGGAGGGTGCTTCGAGCTGGTGCAGACGGCAGAGGATGCGTTTGACGTTGGCTTCCATCACCGGTACAGCCTGCCGGAAGGCGAAGGCAGCGACTGCGTGGGCAGTATTGATGCCGATACCCGGGAGTTCGATCAGTTCTTCTACGGAGGAGGGAAGGGTGCCTTGGGCCTGCTGTGCCGCACGATGCAGATTTTTCGCCCGGCTGTAGTACCCCAGCCCCTCCCACATTTTGAGCACATCGTCCAGAGAGGATTCTCCGAGGAGCTTCAGGGTAGGGAAGCGTTCCAGGAAAGGAAAATAGAATCGTTCCAGTACCGTCTTGACCTGAGTCTGCTGCAGCATAACTTCACTCAGATAGATG
>JAOZOG010000056.1:3544-6902 GCA_029933395.1 Sulfurovaceae bacterium
CTTGACATTTGCACATATGCCCGTTATAATTCGGACATATGTGCATATATTGAGGAGGGCAGATGAATGGATTTGGAAGAAAAATAAAACATCGGCATATCGATGCAGACCATAGCAGTATCTGCTTCAAACCCTGTGGTGTCAGGCGATATGAGCTTGAAAGTGTGGTACTCTATGAAGATGAGATGGAGGCGATACGGTTAGCCGATTTTGAATCGCTCTATCAACAGGAATCGGCCGAGAGGATGGGGATTTCGAGGACGACCTTTTCACGAGTCATTGACTCTGCGAGAAAAAAGATAGCCGATGCCCTGCTCCACCAAAAAGCGATCAGCATTGAAAAAAGATAAAAAAAATAAAAAGGATCAGAAAATGAAAATAGCAATACCCGTCAAAACAGATAAAGAGAATCCGGCAGTCGCACCGCTGTTTGGCAAAGCCAAATGGTTTGCCTTTATTGAAAATGGCGAAGTGAAGTTGGAAAAGAACCCTGCCGAGGGTGGCCAGGCCGTTATCGAATGGCTGGTGAAATCAGGCGTCGACAGACTGATCATACAGGAGATGGGATCGACACCCTATGCGATGATCAAATCGTATGGCAGCATCGATATTTATCACGCGGGATATGACAGGATCACACTGGATGAAGTATTGGAGAAATTCAAAAAGGGAAAATTGACACTGCTGGATGAAGAGGAGATGCAGAAAGTGATCGCCCGGCATGAGGGCAAACACTCCCACGGAAATCATCACCACCACCCTCACGGAGAGGGGCACAGGCATCGTCACGGAGAGTGAAAGCCGAAGCGGCTGTAGCTTTCGGAGAGAGGCAGTTGCACCTTTCCGGATAATCGGGCGCAGGATATTCTCTTTTTAAAATATTTTGGATAAAATCACATACTTTATCAACAGACAAATTAACTGACAAAAGGATTGTAGTGGAAGTCACAGCAAAAAAAATTGATGATGCCAATGTATTGGTCACAGCAAAAATTGCAAAAGATGATCTCGAGAAGAGAGTCAACAAACTTGCCAAAGAGGCAGGCAAGCAGGTCAAGGTCGATGGTTTCAGAAAAGGCAAAGTGCCTGCCAATGTCGTGAAAAATCTCTATGGCGAAAAGCTGGAGCAGGATGCAGAAGGCGAAGCGGTCAGAGAAGTGCTCGATCAGGGAAACAATGAGCTTGGTGTGAAACCCGAATCGATCCTTGGACAGCCGGTCTTCAAGAAATACGACAAGACTGATGATGGTATCGAAGTAGAGATCGAACTCTCTTTGCGTCCGGAATTTGAGCCGGAAGGATATCAGGAGGTTGTCCCCTCCTATGATGAGCCGGAAGTGGACGAGAAAGAGAGAGAAGAGAGACTCCAGAGTCTGATCGAGGCACAGACACCTTATGAGAAGATCAAGCGGAAGAGAATGCTTCGCAAAGAGGATATGGCAGTGATCGACTTCGAAGGAAGTATCGATGGCGAGATCTTTGAGGGTGGTACAGCAGAGGGATTCAACCTCAGAGTCGGTTCCGGACAGTTTATCCCCGGATTTGAAGATCAGATCATCGGAATGAAACCCGAAGAGGAGAAGGTGGTCACTGTGACATTCCCTGAAGACTACCACTCCAAAGAGCTGGCGGGAAAAGAGGCAGAGTTCAAGGTCAAACTCGTTGAGATCCAGGAAAAAACGGTACCCGAACTCGATGACGAACTGGCTGCCAAGCTTCTGCAGGGAGAAGAGAATCCCTCTGTCGATCTCCTGAAAGAGAAAGTGACCGAGCAGATCAAAAATGAAAAACTCTCCAAAGTCTACAATGAAGAGCTGAAGCCCAAACTGGTAGAGGCACTGGTAGCAAAATATGAATTTGCACTTCCCAATACCATCGTGGAGCAGGAGATCGATGCCAAGGTCAATGAAAAAGCACGTGGTATGAGTGAAGATGAGATCAAAGAGCTCAAAGAGAACCCGGAGAAGATCGAAGCATTGCGCGAAGAGCTACGTGGGGATGCGGTAGACAGTGTCAAGGCGACTTTCATTGTCGATGCCATCGCACGCAAAGAGGGTATCGACGTCTCAGACGATGAGGTTTCCCAGGCGATCTACTATGAGGCGATGATGAGCGGTCAGGATCCCCAGCAGGTGATCAAATATTATCAGGAGAACAATCTTCTTCCTGCCGTGAAGATGGGGATGATCGAAGACAAGCTCTTTTCCAAACTTCTGGGTCTGAACCAATAGTAAACGCCAAGGAGCATTTATGAGCTATATCCCTTATGTCGTAGAGCAAACCGGTAGAGGTGAGCGCTCCTACGATATCTATTCACGCCTGCTTAAAGACAGAATCATTATGCTGAGCGGCGAAGTGAACGATCAGGTCGCATCGAGTATCGTGGCGCAACTGCTCTTTCTGGAGGCACAGGATCCCGAGAAAGATATCTATTTCTATATCAACTCCCCAGGTGGTGTGATCACGAGTGGACTCTCTATCTTCGATACGATGAACTATATCAAGCCCGATGTCGTCACGATCTGTATCGGACAGGCGGCTTCTATGGGTGCCTTCCTGCTCTCGTCCGGTGCGAAAGGCAAGCGCTATGCGCTTCCCAATGTCCGCGTGATGATTCACCAGCCATCCGGCGGTGCGCAGGGCCAATCCACCGATATCCAGATCCATGCCAAAGAGATCCAGCGTCTCAAAGATGTCCTCAACGAAATCCTTGCTGAGCAGACAGGCAAAACAGTCAAACGTGTCGAGAAGGATACCGAGCGCGATAACTTCATGTCGGCACAGGAGGCTGTGGAGTATGGTCTTATCGACAAAGTGCTGACCAAAAGCTTCAATTAGCAGGCTGCCAAATGATACGAGAGATTATCATCTATCCGGACAAACGGCTCAAAATGATCTCGAAAGAGGTAGAGTCCTTTGACGAGGAGTTGCACAAGCTGCTCGATGATATGTATGATACGATGGTTGCCAAAAACGGCGTCGGGCTCGCTGCGATACAGATCGCTGTCCCGCTTCGGGTACTGATCATCAATGTGCCGCTCGAAGTGGAAGAGGGCGAAGTCGATCAGCCCAAAGAGAATACACTGGAGATGGTCAACCCTGTCATCGTTGACAAAAGAGGCTCGACACTCTATCAGGAGGGTTGCCTCAGCGTCCCCGGTATCTACGAGGATGTCGAGCGTTTCGCTTACGCCAAAGTGAACTATTTTGACCGCAACGGCAAAGAGCAGACAATAGAAGATGATGCTTTCCTCGCCATCGCTATCCAGCATGAGATCGACCATCTCGACGGCAAAGTTTTTGTCGAGAAACTCTCCTATATCAAACGTAAGAAATTTGAAAAAGAGTGGCGGAAAAA
>JAOZOG010000056.1:7002-11505 GCA_029933395.1 Sulfurovaceae bacterium
ACATTTCAAAATGACATATTCTTTCTGCTCTTAGCCAGAAAGTCTCTATAATCACTTTATGAATGCAAAAATTGATAATGGTGTGATTCCATCCGAAGAGATCGAAGCGGAAGAGATAAAAAAAGAGGCGATCGTCAATAGACTGCTCTGTGCCACTCTCGAAGGAGTGCAGGCGAAAGTGATCGATGTAGAGGCGACGTTTACCAAAGGGCTTCCGGGTTTTGCCGTTGTGGGATTGGCAAGCAGTGATATCCAGGAGTCAAAAGAACGGGTCAAATCGGCACTCTTGACCAACGACTTCATCTTTCCGCCATTGAAAATCACAATCAATCTTGGTCCCAGTGATATCAAGAAAAACGGTACACACTTCGATCTCCCGATTGCATTGTTGATTGCATTGAATAAAGCCTCGTTCGATGAAGAGGGGCTCTTTGTCTTTGGAGAGTTGGGCCTCGACGGGAGAGTCAAAAGCAGCTCTATGCTCTTTCCTCTGATCCTGTCACTGAAGGAGCAGGGCCTGATCAAAAGGGCGATTGTCCCCAAAGAGGCGATCGGCTACCTCAGTCATATTTCCGGTGTGGAGTTTATCACGGTAGAGAATCTGAGCGAAGCGATCTCGCTGGTGCAGAGCGGCAGTTTCGGCAGCAATACTGCATCGTTCTCCTATGAGGCTGAACATCTTGAGATAGAGGGGCGCTCCTATTTCTACGAAAAGCACTACGAGAGTAATTTCGCCGATGTCAAAGGACAGAGTGTCGCCAAGCGCGCCTCGCTGATCGCGGCGGCAGGGATGCACAACTTTATGATGGAGGGGAGCCCCGGATGCGGCAAGAGTATGATCGCCAAACGGATCAGAGATATCCTGCCTCCTGTTTTTGAAGAGGAGATCCTGAGTATCGCCAAACATCAGTTTCTTGACGGGGTCGTCCCTGACTTCGGCGCCCATCGTCCCATCAGGGCACCGCATCACACTGCGACCTCTGCTTCCATCTTCGGTGGTGGATCACAACAGGCGAAGATCGGTGAAGTGGCACTCGCACACAAAGGAATTCTCTTCTTCGATGAGCTCCCCCACTTTTCCAAAAATATTCTCGAAGCCCTGCGCGAACCGCTGCAGGACAAAAAGGTGCATATCGCACGTGTCAATGCCAAAATCGAGTATGAGGCGGATATCATGTTCGTCGCTGCGATGAACCCCTGTCCCTGTGGCAATCTTCTCTCCAAGACCAAAGCGTGCCGATGCAGTGAAGTGGAGATCAGGCGCTATCAGAACAGATTGAGCGATCCTTTTTTGGACCGTATCGATCTCTTCGTTGTGATGCAGGAGGTCAACAGCACCGACAAAGGAGATATTACCTCAGAGGAGATGCACCATGAAGTACTCAAGGCTTTCGTACAGCAAAAGAGAAGAGGGCAGGTACGCCTCAATGGGAAGCTGACCGAGGAGGAGGTAGAGAAGTATTGTATTCTCGACGATGCATCACAGAAGGTTCTCGAGAGTGCCATCCAGCGTTTTGGCCTCTCTCATCGCAGTATCGCCAGCATCAAAAAGATTGCCCGAACGATCGCGGATCTCAATGGGAATGAATCGATTACCAAAAAAGATCTGCTGGAGGCGCTGAGTTACCGACGGCGTAAATAGCCGTAGCGTGGGCATTCCTGCCCACGAATAAATACAAATGAATGACCTAAAATTTACGATCTCTACAGAAATCGCACCACCTCGTCAAATGCCAATCTCTTTTTTTCGGGCGCCTCATTCACTCGATAGCCCAGAGCCACGATCAAGGCGACCTGCTCTTTGGTTGTATTGAGGCCAAGAATCTCCTCGACTTTATCTTTTTCAAATCCTTCGATAGGGCAGCTGTCTACGCCAATCATCGCGGCATAACTCATCATATTGGCAGCAGCGATATAGCATTGTCTGGCTGTCCATCCGTAGACGGAGTGGAGATTGTCGATGAATTGCTTGTAAACAGTGAGGTATTTTTCAAGCATCTCCTCAGGCATTTCCCGCCTGGCGAACATTTTTTCATAATACTCCCTGCGGGCAGGTGCATCGACTTTGGCAGTGATGATGAGCAGCTCGCTGCAGCTGGTGATCTGGGGCTGATCCCAACAGGCAGGACGGAGTACCTCTTTGAGTTCCTGTTTTTGGATTATGTTGAAGTACCAAGGCTCCATCCCGAAGGAGGAGGGCGAGAGTCTCCCCGCCTCGAGGATAAAATCCAGATCATCCTTCGGTATTCTTTTTTTCTCATCAAAGAGTTTACACGCGTGTCTGAAATAGAGTGAATCTGTCAGTGCCTTTTTGTCCATATGAATCCTTTGCGGGTTGTGATAGGGTGCATTATAGGATAAAGAGGAGAGATTCTCTCTTGGTTTAATCTTTTTCGTACTCTTTTTTGTTACAATCGCTAAAAATTGCAATCGATATCAAGGAATAAAATGGAAAAATTACACTATATCAAAGATGAGATGCTGGTGCATATTCCGGTATGTACCCATGCAGACCCCAAGAGTGTTTTGCTGATTGGCGGCTGTGACAATCTCTATGCCGAAGTACAAAAACACAGGACGATCGAGAAGATCGAACGGATCGACAGAGAAGAGGCGGCAGCAAAGGTCGCTGATCTTCCAGAGAGGAGTTTCGATATTGTTATCGTCGCTGTCGAAGATTTCAAAGCGGACAGAGTTTTCTGGGGACTGCTCAACCGTCTGCTGAGCGACAAGGGTGTCTTGACAACGATGTCAAGTCTGTTGTTGACAGAAGAAGAGGCTGTCAGAACGGAGTTGACAGCTGCCGGTGAGCTCTTCAAGATCGTGATGCCATATCGTTACGAGTCCCTGGCAGAAGATGGCCACTTGCTTTGCAAAAACCTGCTCCTGACAAGTAAACACTATCACCCTACTGCCGATATCAACCTCCAGCGGGCAGACTTGACAGAAGGGTTCCATTATTACAACTCTGATATTGCGATTGGCGCCTTTCATCTGCCGACCGTTGTCAGGAAAAAATTTGCAGGCCTGATCAAACTCTAATGGCTTTCGAATACGCAGTTGTCTTGACAGGGGGAATCGCGACAGGGAAGAGTACGGCGACAATGCTGCTCTCGCTTTACGGTTTTCGTTTTATCGATGCGGACAAGATCACCCATCAGATACTCGATGCCTCTTCTGACAAGATCGCAGATCTTTTTGGCTCGGAGTATGTTGCCGGCGGACAGGTCGATCGTGGCAAGCTTGGCAAACTGATTTTTGCAGACAAGGTTAAACGCCAGGACCTAGAAGCGCTGCTGCACCCCCTGATATACGACGAGATTGCACGCCTTTCCGAAGAGCAGGATCGCTTCCGGAAGCCCTATATCATAGATATTCCACTCTTCTTTGAGGGAGACCGCTATCCGATCGAAAAGTCGATCGTGATCTATACGCCCAGGGAGAAACAGCTGGAGCGTCTGATGAAGCGCGAAGGCTTCAGCGAGGAGGAGGCGCTGCGGCGTATCGAGAGTCAGATGGATATCGAAGAGAAACGCAAGCGTGCCACCTGGGTGATAGACAACAGTGGTGATCTCAAGCAGCTCCAGCGGGAGTGTGACCGGGTCAAAGATGAGATCCTTTTGGCTTTTTCTGAATGATTGATTAAGGGAGCAGATATGACAGTGACCAAATACAGCGCGAACGGCAATGACTTCATTATTTTTCATGCCCAGCAGAAACAGAACCGTTCCGAGCTGGCCAAAAAGCTCTGCCATCGTCACAATGGTGTCGGTGCCGATGGGATGGTGGTACTCCTGCCACATCCAGACTACGATTTCGAGTGGGAGTTTTACAATGCCGACGGCAGCAGGGCAGCGATGTGCGGCAACGCCAGTCGTGCCGTCGCCCACTATGCCCACGAGAAGGGTATCTCTACGGATAACAAGGCGGAGTTTCTCACCGGTGCCGGGGTGATCCGTGCCACGATCAACGGCCTCTATGTCGTCAGTGATATGATCAAGCCGATGATCCTCTCGCGGGATATCGAAGCCTTCGGCTATACCTGGTGGCTGATCGACAGCGGTGTGCCGCATCTGGTCAGTATCCGGGACGATATCGAAGATTTCGATCTGGAACAGGCACGCGAGTTGAGAGAGAAGTATGATGCCAATATCAATATCGCTACCATCAAAGAGAATGATCTCTATGTCCGTACCTATGAGCGCGGTGTCGAGGATGAGACACTGGCCTGCGGTACAGGGATGGTCGCCTGCTACATCCGTGCCCACGAAGAGGAGCTACTCGGTGACCAGATACGCGTCTTTCCCAAAAGCGGTGATGAGCTCTGGGTCAGCTACGAAGAGGGCATCTACCGCTTTGGCGGCCAGGTTACCAAAACTTTCATTGCAGAGACATTGATTTAGCCTTTTTTAATGATTTGTGGAGTATACTTCTGCTCCACAAAATAAGATCGCGTAGCTCAGTTGGTAGAGCACTACCTTGACATGGTAGGGGTCGTTGGTT
>JAOZOG010000057.1:0-6180 GCA_029933395.1 Sulfurovaceae bacterium
CCAACCGTTTCCACAGTAATATGCGCGAGCAGGCTGCAGGTGTGATCAGAAACTGGGATTTCGACTCGATCATACTAGGTACCAGCGTACTGGAAAACAGCTCTGCTAATGAAGCTTCACGCAAATTGGGAGGTAAATTTGTCAATCTCTCACTTGAGGGAGGCAACTACTTCGAAAGACAATTTGTGCTCTCTCATGTACTAAAAAAGAAGAAGATCGCGAAGGTCATCTACTCACTTGATCATCTGGGTGTTGTAAGCAGAGAGGGGCACCCAACTTTTCCACTCGAGAAGTGGACCTACCTTTATGATGACAATCCATTCAATGATCCACAGATCTATCTCAACAATAAATATATGAAATGCCTGCTCTCTTTTTCCAGCAGCGAAAAGTGTCTGGGCAAGGGGACGGATCTGGATATGCCTAATGCCTGGTTCAAAGAACCAATACATTCCGCACGCTTCGGAGGTCTGGACAGATGGTTTCAGGTGAGTAATAATCTCCAGGTAAAAGAGGCCTTCAGGATGATTTCAGATACGATTCGAAAGATCAAAGATGGTGTAACAGTTGATTTCAAAAATATTGATGAGAGAGTCAATCAATCAAAACACTATCTTGATGAAACAATCCTCTCAGAAGTGTCACAATATCCAAATACGGAATTTATCCTGATTCTGCCTCCCTATTCACGTATCTTTTTTGCGATAGAGGCCCAATATGACAAACCGATGTTTCGCGTCTTCAAGGAGAGTATCCGCTACCTGACTGCAATGAGCGAACGATACCCCAATCTGAAACTCTACGGCTGGAGTGACCACGATTTTCCGGATGACATTGCCAACTACAAGGATCTCTTTCACTACTCCGAAAAGATCAACTCCTGGATGTTCGATGCGATCAAGCGAAAAGAGGGGCTGCTTACTTCGGAAAATGTAGAAGTGTACCTGAAGAAGATTACTAAAAAAGCACAAGATTATAATCTCTTCGAATTGGGCAAGAAGATCGACAACTATCTGCAATCTTCTGAAAAAGAGGAGAGCAAATCTCAGTAAAGGATGATTGTAGGTTTTTACAAGGAGTAGGGACTTCAGTCCCATCCTATGTCAAAAAAAGAAGCCGAAGCTCCCGTTCCAATAGGCCTAGAACAGCTCCACCGGCAGCGTCTTCTCCTCTTTGCTCTCCAGATCTTTGATCCAGATCGTTCCATTGCTGAATTCATCTTCTCCAATGATCGCAGCGATTCTCGCTCCGGCTTTGTCTGCGCCTTTGAGGTGGGCTTTGAGCTTTTTGGCATCGTATTCGACAGTGACTTTCTGCTCTCTTCTCTTCCTCTGTGCAACAGGAAAGAGGCTGTTGATCGCTTCGGGGATCATCGCACCCAGATAGATTCCCTCCCTTTTGGATTCGGGCATCTTGACCAGCTCCATAATCCGCTCGATACCGATCGCGAAACCGACAGCGGGCGTAGGGCGGCCATCGAGATACTCGACCAACTTGTCATAGCGTCCGCCGCCTGCGATAGCACTCTGTGCACCGATTTCGCTGCTGACAAACTCGAAGGCGGTTTTGGAGTAGTAGTCGAGGCCGCGGACGAGATTGGTATCCACTTCGTAGTCGATACCTGCCTGATTGAGTAGCTCGGTCAGTTTGCCGAAATCACTGTCGCAGCTTTCGCAGAGGTTTTCGATCAGTTTGGGAGAACCCTGCAGCAGTGCCTGACACGCTTCATTCTTGCAGTCGAGTGTACGGATGGGGTTGGTACCGATACGTCGCACGCAGTCATCACAGAGGCCATCTTCGATATCGGTGAGGAAGTGTACCAGATCGTCCCGGTAGGGCGGCATACATTCGGTGCAGCCCAATGAGTTGATCTTGAGACTGCAGGCGATACCGAGTGCATCGAAGATATCCTTGATCATCGTGATGATGGTAAAATCCTCATAGACAGAGGCTTCCCCGAAACTTTCGCAACCAAACTGGTGGAACTCCCTGAGACGTCCCTTCTGCGGCCGCTCATAGCGAAACATCGGTCCGTAGTAGTAAAACTTGTATTTCTGAGGCTGACGGTCGAGTTTGGCCGAGATGAAAGCCCGCACGATACCCGCCGTACCCTCGGGCCGCATACAGACATCGTTTCCGCCCTTGTCTTCGAACTGATACATCTCCTTACCGACGATATCGCTGCTTTCGCCTACCGATCGCCTGAAGAGTGCCGTCTCTTCGAGAATCGGTGTTTCGATATAGCTGTAGCCGTACTTTTTGGCGATATCGATAGCTGTGGTAATAATATATACAAAACGCTGACTCTCCTCGAAGGTGAGATCTTTCATTCCGCGCAGGGCATTAATCATAGGGACTTTCCTCTTGTGTGAAAATGCGGCATTATACCTTGATGTTGGTTAGGGTGGCTTGAGGGGTTTGTATTATTCGTAGTCAAATTCTGCCTGGATAATTGTGCCTTTCCAAAAAAGCCACCATCCTTCCGGCAGGTGCCACCCCACTTCTCCTTTTGTTGGAATTTTCACTCCGTCGAAATCCTGATAATTTGAAAAATAACCCTCCCATGGATATCGAATATAGCGATCACCAAATTTTCCAAAGCGCTCCTCTGTATAGATTCCGGTGATCTGACCCAGATTATTGAATCTGAATTCAAGAGAAACAGAGACATCATCGACGCTCAAACTCGCAATAGCTGTATACTTATCGACAGCTTTCCACTTCACGCCGCTTTGCGGCAATAATGCCGTTGGATGCCATACGGACTCCGCCAGATATCTGTAGAGCGCTCCCGCATTCAGCTTGGGATGGTTTTTGTCGCTACCAAGTGTGATTGCCGACATCAGTGATACTTCCCCGCTTCCCACTCCATCCTCGAAAGCATCAATGATACGAACAAAGACACTCGGGAAGATTCTGATCTTTGCATCCCATAAAAAGCCAACAGGGTTTTCCGAAACGATTTGCGATGCTTCAAAGTGAGACCACTTGGTACTCCCGGGGTCGATTTTGATTCTGCCCCTCTGTTGATATCTGGCCAAACGGGCAAATCTGCTACCGTCATCCAGAACATAATGAAAGTATCGCTTCACAGGTTCGGGCAAATTCGATAGTGATACAGTATCGATTATGCCTCTTTTTCCGGATGTCGATGCATATTCCAGTTTTTCTGCAAGCGCAGCTGTTTTGGCATTTTTTCTTTTTGCAGTGATATAGAAGGTTATTGTGATAATGGTGGCAAGAAAAAGAAGGATAATGGAGAGATAAAATAAGAGTACCATTCTTTTCTCCTGGGGCTGTGATTTCAAGAATAGACAGATATCTATCGCTTTATCGGTTCAGGTGACTTGTTTACCTGCCGGAGTAATAAAATACAACTACGTTTTTAGATACTCCGATATTGCCCGATGAATATCCTCTATTGTATCCGAAGCATCGATAAAGAGATGCGGAATACCAAGTTTGATAACGCTTTCCCTCATATGATTCTGCACTTCGAGCAGGTATTCCAGTCCCCGCTCTTCGATCCCGTCAAGCTCTTTTTGGGAGATACGGTCGTGGAGTGTTTCCATATCGGTGAGAAAAAGGATGATACGGTCGGGAAGGTGCTCTTCGAGGGCGAAGCGGTTGAGATTGACCAGAGTATCGAAGTCGAAGTCACCATTGGCCAGAGCATAGCCGATCCCGGAGATGAAACCGCGGTCGGAGAGGATGAGGCGGTCGCGGTTGGGCTTGATCACCTCTTCGTAGTGCTCGGCACGGTCCGCCAGAAAGAGCAGGAGTTCTGCGCGCTTGGAAGAGAGTCGGTCGTGTAGCAGTATCTCTCTGGCCTTTTTTCCAAAAGAGGTGCCGCCGGGCTCTTTCGTGACGATGACTTCGGGGTGGCGTGCTTTGATCAGGTCGATCTGGGTACTTTTGCCGCAGGTGTCTATCCCCTCGAAAAGTATATACATCAGTGCTCCTCTTTTTTCTCTCGCATAATCATCTCATATGCTTCAGCGGGCAATAGATGATCGACTCTCCCGTCAAAGTGGAGGATGGAGCGCACGACGGACGAGCTGACAAAGGCATGCTTGAGGCTGGGCATCAGGTAGATGGTTTCGAGATCTTTTTTGAGTGATGCATTGGCATATCCCATCTGCAGTTCATACTCGAAGTCACTCACGGCACGCAGGCCACGGATGATGAAGTTGGCATCGAGTTCGTCGGAGAGATTGACCAGCAGGTTTTCAAAGCCGATTACTTTGACCTTGGGATTGCTTTGTGTGACCGCTTTGGCCATTGCGATGCGCTGATCGTGGTCAAACATCGGCTTCTTGGCTTCGCTCTCCGCCACTGCGACGATAATCTCGTCGAAGATTTTGCAGGCACGCTTGATGATATCGTAGTGCCCGTTGGTGATGGGGTCGAAAGTTCCGGGGTAGATGGCGCGGCGCATCACAAATCCCTTTTGGAAGTGAATGATGAATGATAAATGATGAATGATGTTGGAATGCTTTGCTTTGCAAAGCTTTTATTGATGAATATTTGCATCGGTTATCCTTTCCATCTCTGATAGAGGTCGTTTTCGATTCCCAGGGCATCGTACCATTTGCCGATGATGAAGCGTTCCATTGCTTCGATATCGCGGATGTCGGCATAGTATCCTATCACCGGTGGGGCGATGATGACGCCGAGAGTGGCGAGTTTGTGCATATTTTCCAGGGCGATCGCCGAGAAGGGCATCTCTCTGGGGGCGAGGAGGAGTTTTTTCTGCTCCTTGAGTGCGACGGCGGCGATGCGGGTGGGGAGGTTGTCGGAAATGCCGCAGGCGATCTTGGCAAGGGTATTCATGCTGCACGGGATGATGGCGGTGGCATCGACGCCGAATGAGCCTGAAGAGACGGACGCGGCGATATCATCATTGCGATGCAGAACGGCTCCAGAGTTTTCGAAAGTATCCACGGTCAGTGCATTATCCGAAACAACCACATGGGCCTCGATCTCTTTGGGCAGATAACGGACAAACTTGACACCGAGTTCCACACCGCTTGCACCTGTCACTGCTATTGCCAGTTTCATCCCATCCCTTTTGTAGAGTTGTTAATTGGCATTATTATAACTCATACTAACTTGATATCGTTGTGCTATAATGAAGGAGATAGAGAATAAGGAAGATTACAGGGGTTTGTGTGTGGGTTAGATCTCTGATATTTGGTACTGTTTTTGCACTCTCCACTCTTCAGGCTGAGCAGTGGAGTCCGGATGATCCGAGGTCCGGGGACTATGTCAGGCTTTATACGACCAATAATATCACGCTTCAGGGCAAAATCGCAAAGGAGTATGGCGACAATCTCAATACAGGAACACTCCTGCTGGAGATAAAGAAAGATGACTCTCTCTATGGCTTGAATCTAACTGTCTATACCCAGGTGTATCCCGAACTCTCTACTGTCGGAAGGGTCGATACTCTCGAAGGGTATTACGGTACAGTGCTGGATCGATACCATTCAGACTCCTTTAGCGGTACACTGTATCTTTTGGGACAGTGCATCGTTGCCGGAAACTTCGGTGGAGAAGCACTTCAGGGCACGATCCATACACTGACGGATAATGCCGAATTCAAACTGCCGTACTCTACAGACAGACATACAACAGCGGGAGTGACCCTGGAGGCCGATACACGATTTGCGATCGATTCCTACCAGTATGGATTTGGTACACTCAAAGGATCTGTCAATATCGATGGCAGCGGACTGGCACAGGTGGAAATAGGGACAGTTCGGCACTATCAACGGATGGAGTTCAAGATCCTGCTGGGGATCAGATATGTCAGTCCGCTCAGGCAGGAGTTGGTAGAAAGAATCACGGTTGAGAGGGTGCCCGAATATGCCATCATAGAGTTGGGTCTGGATCTGGGTGGAGGAGTCAAACTCCTGGCCGGAAGTAAAGTTTTGGGGGATAATCCTTTGGGAAATCAGCCCGATATCAGAGGGTTGTCGGGAGAGCCGAAGATAGAGGACCCTTTTACCTATCTGAATATTTTCTACACTTTTTAGAGGCGCCCTAACGCATCATTATGGATTATTGATCCGTTTATCCCGTCATTTTAATCTCTGCAAGATACAATTCACCTTCAAAACAAACCATAATGGGATATTGAAGCACTATTTTTTCGTCCAACACTCTGGCAGTCGCAAA
>JAOZOG010000057.1:6280-11428 GCA_029933395.1 Sulfurovaceae bacterium
CCATAATGGGATATTGAAGCACTATTTTTTCGTCCAACACTCTGGCAGTCGCAAATGCAAGCGCCCATTTTATGGGTTGAGTGCTCCTTTGTCGCATTGGACGAAAAAATATCTTCAGTAATTACCATACTAAACTAAAAAAATAAAAGAGAAACAATCATGAGCGAAACAGAAAATTTATGTGATGTCATCATATTTGGCGGACACGGGGATCTGGCATTCAGGAAGTTGATGCCGGCACTGTACCATTTGGTCGAGGATGGCTACCTCAACCATCAGAGCCGTATCCTGACAGTCACCAGAAGAGAGATGAGCAACGAAGAGCATATCGAGCTGGTCAAGAGCAAATTGCTGGAGTTTATGAAGGAGGGTGAGTTCGATGAGGCGCGTTTTGCAGAGTTTGCGAAGCAGCTTCAGGTTGTCAGAGTCGATCTGACGGATGAGGAGAGTTACCGGAGTCTGAAGGAGGCGCTCGATCTCTATCCCGAGCGAGAGCGGGTCAACTATCTGTCGACTTCCCCGGACTTTTTCGGCTCGATCTGCAAAGCGCTCAACCACTGGGAGCTGATCACGCCGCAGAGCAGGGTGGTGCTGGAGAAGCCGATCGGGCGGGATTTGAAGTCTTCACGGGCGATCAATGTCGAGGTGCTGAAGTATTTCGAAGAGTCACAGGTCTATCGTATCGACCACTATCTGGGCAAGGATACAGTACAGAATATTATGGCGCTGCGTTTCTCCAACCGCTTCTTTATGCCGCTCTGGGATGCGAACAATATCGATCACGTGCAGATCACTGTCGCGGAGAGTGTCGGAGTGGAGGGGCGCTGGGGCTACTATGACGACTACGGCGCGATGCGCGATATGATCCAGAACCACCTAATGCAGCTCCTCTGCCTCGTCGCGATGGAGCCGCCCTGTTCACTCGATGCAGACAGTGTGCGTGACGAGAAGGTCAAAGTGCTGCGCTCACTGCGTCCGATGAGTCCGAGTGATATCGAGACCAAGACAGTACGCGCCCAATACACCCAGGGATCGAGTGACGGCGAAGCAGTACCGGGCTATCGCGAGGGAATCGGTGTCGAGAACAGTGATACGGAGACCTTTGCCGCGATTCGGGTCGATATCGACAACTGGCGCTGGAACGGTGTACCGTTCTATATCCGAAGCGGAAAAAGGCTGAGACGCAGAAACTCCGAGATCGTCATCCAGTTCAAGTCGATCCCGCATTCGATCTTTGCCAACAAAGGGCGCTGTATCTCCCAGAATGCTCTGGTGATCACGCTGCAGCCCAAAGAGAGTATCAAGCTCAAACTGATGAACAAGATCCCGGGGCTCACGGAACAGATGCGTCTGCAGCAGGTCGATCTGGAGCTCAATGCCCCGCTCAATGCCAAACGCAAACCCGAAGCCTACGAGCGCCTGATGCTCGATGTGATCCGCTCCAACCCGACACTCTTTATGCGTCTCGATGAGGTGGAGGCAGCCTGGAAGTGGGCCGATATTATCCTGGAGGGATGGGCGGAAAATATCGTCCCGATGAAGAGCTACAACGCTGGCAGTGACGGCCCCAGCGCTGCGATCGCTCTGATCGAGCGGGATGGCAGGAGTTGGCACGATGAGTTCTAATATGAATAAATATGAATATCGTTCGAGTGAGGCTCTGGCCGACGCTCTAAGTGAAAGAATTGCCAATGATCTACAGACGGCGATTGACGCAAGGGGAACGGCTTCCCTGCTTGTCTCCGGCGGCAGTACACCCAAAGCACTCTTTAAAGTATTGCGGAAAAAAGATATCGACTGGAGCAGTGTCCGTATCGGATTGGTCGATGAGCGCTGGGTCGATCCTGCAGATAAAGACAGCAATGAAAGACTGGTTCGAGAGGAGCTGATGCAGGATAATGCGGCAGCAGCCAAATTTGTCGGAATGTATCAGGAGGGCTTCTCTGCGGAGGGGGCTGAAGTCTCCTGCAGTGAGAGGATCGAAAAAGAACTCTCTCCTTTCACTGTAGTGGTTCTGGGGATGGGAGGCGATGCACATACGGCATCACTCTTTCCAAACAATCCCAAACTTGAAGAGGCTTATCGCCTGAGCAATCCTCTGCAATGCATCGCGATCCATCCGGAGACTGCACCACACACCCGTATGAGCCTGACGCTTCCGGCGATCCTGAGTGCCGAGCATCTCTATCTCCATATCGAGGGTGAAGCGAAGCGAAAGGTTCTGGATGAGGCGCTGCGGGGCGAAGATCGTTTCGCGATGCCGATCCGTGCTGTCCTGCAGCAAAATGAGAAAACCGTGGAGGTCTATCAAGTATGAATGACATTATTAAACAGGTTACCGAAACCATCATCGAACGCTCCAGAGAGAGCAGAGCCGTCTATCTGAAACGGATCGAAGAGGCTAAAATACACGGTGTCAACCGCCGCAAACTCGGATGCAGTAACCTCGCCCATGCGATGGCACCGATGGACAGATACGAGAAGGGTTCACTGGCGCAGATGCAGCAGCCCAATATCGCTATCGTTACCGCCTACAACGATATGCTCTCCGCCCACGAACCCTTCAAGCTCTACCCCTCGCTGATCAAACGGGTACTACTCGAAGAGGGGGCGACCTGCCAGGTAGCAGGTGGCGTGCCTGCGATGTGTGACGGCGTGACGCAGTCTCAGCCGGGGATGGAGTTGAGCCTTTTCAGCCGGGACAATATTGCGATGGGAACAGCGATCGCTCTTTCGCATAATGTCTTCGACGGGGCGCTCTATCTGGGTGTCTGCGACAAGATCGTACCGGGCCTGCTGATCGGTGCGCTGGCTTTTGGCCACCTGCCGGGTATCTTCGTTCCTGCCGGCCCGATGCCTTCGGGTATCAGCAATGCCGAAAAGGCGAAGATCCGCCAGGAGTACGCTCAGGGCAGGATCAGCGAAGCAGAACTGCTCAAAGCCGAAGCCGCCTCCTATCACAGCAGCGGCACCTGTACTTTCTATGGGACAGCCAACTCCAACCAGATGCTGCTGGAGATGATGGGCCTGCAGCTCCCCAACGGCTCTTTCGTCAATACTAACACCCCGCTGCGTGAAGCACTCACCGAAGAGGCCGCGCGAACGATCCTGGCAATGACGGAGCTTTCCGGCAGTTACAGGCCGATCGCCGATATACTCGACGAACGCAGCCTGGTCAATGCCATCGTCGGCTTGATGGCGACAGGCGGTTCGACCAACCATACAATGCACCTGATCGCTATCGCACGGGCGGCAGGTATCGTCCTGACTTGGGATGATTTCGATGCGATCTCCAAAGTCACGCCACTGCTCTGCAAACTCTATCCCAACGGTACAGCCGATGTCAATGCCTTCCGTGAAGCGGGCGGGATGAGTGTCGTCATTGCTCAGCTGATCGAAGCAGGATTGGTGCACGAAGATGTGGAGACAGTAGTGGGCAGAGGATTGTCGAAGTTTATCGCAGAGCCGGAACTCAAAAGCGGCGAACTCCATTTTGCCGATGGTGCGAAGCGCTCAAGAAATGAAGCGGTCGTCGCTTCTGCCGCAGCGCCTTTCAGCGAGGAGGGCGGCCTGAAGCTTCTCGCGGGAAATATCGGTCGAAGTGTCATCAAGACCTCCGCTCTCAAGCCGGAGCAACTCCTGATCGAAGCCGAAGCACTGGTTTTCGAGACACAGGAAGCGCTGCAAAGTGCTTTCAAAGAGGGTAAACTGGAGCGGGACTTCATCGCTGTCGTCCGCTACCAGGGCCCCAAAGCCAACGGTATGCCGGAGCTTCACGGCCTGATGCCTCCGCTGGGTGTCCTGCAGGACAAGGGCTTCAAGGTAGCGATCGTCACCGACGGCAGGATGTCTGGTGCTTCGGGCAAAGTCCCCTCGGCGATCCATATGAGTCCCGAAGCGGCAGATGGCGGTATCCTCTCCAAGATAGAGAATGGCGACCCGATCCGTTTCGATGTGGAGAGCGGTCAGATCGAACTCCTGGCAGAAGATGCCGTACTGCTCGCGAGAGGATTTGCCAACCCTGATCTCAGTGCAAACCGCTATGGTTTCGGCAGAGAACTTTTCGTCTCGATGCGTCAGAGTGTCGGTACAGCCGAGGAGGGTGCCTGCACCTTCGATCTCCCCGGAAAGGAGCGCGCATGACAGCCGCAGAAGTGATGGCGGTCTCTCCGATCGTTCCAGTGATCGCCCTGGAGCGTGTCGAGGATGCGCTGCCGCTGGCCGAAGCACTGATGGAGGGTGGTATCGCCGTGATGGAGATCACCCTGCGTACGGATGCCGGACTGGGTTCGATCGAAGCGATCGCCAGATCGATGCCGGAGATGCACGTCGGGGCTGGTACGGTCATCGATGCCGCAGGTTTCCGGGCTGCTGTCGATCACGGTTCGCAGTTTGTCTTCACTCCCGGTATCAGCGAGGAGCTGATGCACACATCCCGAGAGTTGGATACTGCATTGATCCCCGGTGTGGCGACCGCTTCGGAAGTGATGCTGGCACAAAACAACGGCTTCACCCACTGCAAACTCTTCCCCGCCACAGTCGCCGGAGGCACCGCCGCCCTCAACGCCTTCAACGGCCCCTTCGCCTCGATGCGATTCTGCCCCACCGGCGGCGTGAACCTCACCAATCTGAATGAGTTCCTCTCACTGGAAAATGTCCTCTGCGTCGGCGGCAGCTGGATCGTACCGAAAGATGCGATCCGAGAGGGGAATTTTGGAGAGATTACGCGATTGTGCCGGGAGGCTTTGGGGAGTATCGGCTAATCTTGTATCCGCTTCATTGTTTAACTGATGGTTGTTCTTTTCTTGGCGCCTACAAGCCAATATGAAATAGCCAAACCAACAATCACGATAGCGATGATCAGCAGTTCTTCCCCTTTTTCAGCAGAAAGAGAATAGATTAATACTTTTCGGATCAGTGCTGCCATGGCAAGCATAATAAATGCACCTATGGCAAATCCTTTTCCTTGTAAATGATTGATTTCTTCGTGAATCAGTTCTATGGAAGCCCACAGTACAAGCAAGCTGCCCAGAACTGTCAATATCCCCTTTTCTATTTTCATATCAGTAAAAAACAGTAGATAAATATCATAAATAAAAAGTCCTATGGCAAAAAATGCTACAAGTGCCAATGCACCTGCGAGGAAGT
>JAOZOG010000276.1 GCA_029933395.1 Sulfurovaceae bacterium
CCGATAGGCATCGATGTCGTCACGACCCCCGTCGTCGGGGACGAATCGGTACTGAAAGCCCAGTGGAAGAGGCTGGAAGAGGAGGAGAGCCGTTTCCCGACGGTGCTGGATAGCATGGGAAAATGGCCCTTCTCCAAACCCAGGAAGGAGTATCTGCAGATCTGGCGGGAGTCGAAAAAGGCGGGCATCCTCTTCGATCTGATCTACGCTCCGAAGATGTGGCTGGAGCTGCTGGAAGCCTACGACAGGCTGGAGGGCCCCATCCTCTATGTCCACAGCGGCGGCATGAGCGGCAACGAAACGCAGCTGGAAAAATACCGTTTTCAGGGAGTGTTATAAGATTCATTGAAATCCATAAGGCATGCAAATCAGCGAGCCTTTTTTGCACTGTTTTTCCAGGGTATTGAAAATCATTCGATCGTCGTATCGTTTGATGACTTGTTTGGCGAAACCGTTACGGTCAATTTTTTTCACAATTGTTATGCCTCTAAATAGGTCGTGATGCCATAATTCCATTGAAACGATAGACGGGTTGTTTTTCATTACATGTAGAGTAATCTCAGCGATTCTTTTGGTTTCATCATCGGATGAAACCATCATTTTTTCCAATTTGTTCTTGATCCAGAGTTGTGACATTTGTCGGGGTGGTCCCGGTTGAAGAGTGGAACTGTCCACTTTGTTTTCGACGATCTTGATTTCTATGATCCTTCCATTTGAATTGTGTTTTATATAGACTCCATCGATACCGTGAAGGGAGTTGTATTTAGATGAAAATTTTTTATACCCCATGGCGGTAAGTCGCCGTGCGGTCAGGTGATCGCCCAAGCGACCTTTGGCATGAGAGTTTTCAAAGAGGATGGTTCCGCGAATGGTACGGCACTTTTGAGGCCATGACGAGTGTGCGATTCGCTCCGCTTTTTCCATCGAAAGTTTTTCTTCACTTTTTAGAAAATTAAGTAGTTTATAATCTCCCTCTTTCGAGTTCATGAAGAGGCGACGGTACCGTAGCATGTCTATAGTACTAATTCTATTTTCGTATTGGGCTTTGGCTAGAAGAAGAGTGATGTTTCTGTGTTTTGGATAAAACATCAAATCTTTTGAAACAATTTGTATCACATGGATACTATTGTCTTTAAGAGGGGGTTTTAGTTTGATAAAAATTTTATTGCAGGCTCCAGCATGAATTATGGTCACGGCTCCAAGCCACAAAAATATTAAAATCTTTTTCATCAGAGATCCCTTTCATAAAGTTGACGCAGTTCTTCTCTCTCTTTTAAATTGTCCGAACGTTCTAAAATATCCTTTAACATGGCATCCGATTGCTTTTGATTGAAATGTTTCAAAGCCATTGCCCATTGAATCTGAATCGCGTTTTTTATTTTTGTAGAGATAGGCAAATGTTTGATCAAAAAACCAAGAGAATCATATGCCCGTTCAAAATATTCTGCAGCTTTTTCATAGTGGTGATGACGTAAAAAGAGTGTGCCTGCTTTGAAATAAAGAGAGACGAGACTGCTTCTTCCACTGTATTTGTCTTCGTCATAATTTTCTGCCGCCTCTTTGATGAGTGATTCAATTTTTTTGTGATTGGTTTTAAAATCATCTCCCAGAATCATTATCGTGGCGAGGTAAGGTTCGATGGCAGACGGTTCCTCCCGGTAGGATTTTTCGAAATAGTCGAGTGCTTTTCGTGTATCAGGCTGGATTGATGAAAGGGTATAAACACCTATTAGATAATTCAAGAAGCTCCTTTTGCTTGGTTTGTCAAGACGTAAGGCATCAAGTTTATCGATCTGTTCAAGTGATTGACCAAATAGATCGATATATCCCATTTTGTAGGCCATGATTCCAAGGATGAGTAGATTTTCTTGGGACTGCCGTGTGATCTTTTTGTTTAACTCCTTTTCAAGCCAGTAGACTCCTTGTGCATAACGGTCCTCTATCAATTCGCCCATTTTGGCATTTTTAAGCATGTCTCCCTCTTCAAGTGCGTCGGCTCTCTCTTCTTGGTCATTATAGATAGTGTTGACTAGGCGTCGGACTTTACCGCTCCCGAGATCTTCTGGAAGTGGTATATCGAAAAGATAGTAGAGATTTTGGCTGTTTTCAGAGGCAGTAAGTGTCATGCCGGACAGAGCGATGTCGGTTAAAAGAGCGGCTTTAGTAGCCATTGACAAGGTTGTGGTACTGCCAGTTCCTATGGTTCCGATTGAAAGACCGTTTAAAATGGCTGCACCCACCATGGCATTGCCTCCAACAAGACTTCCTACGGTGGAAAGACCTGCCATATAGGAGCCGGGGCCGCCTCCACCGATAACCGTGGCTACAGTGCTTACACCCGAGGCAGCGGCAGGGGCTCCCGCACCGGCTGTCAGATAGCTGACCGTACCGGCTACAACGATCGTCGTAGCGAGAATCAACCATCCAAAGTAACTTTTTTGGTAGATGGCTTTTGGATAGATGGTAGAAAAATCGTAGGCTTCAAGATGTTCAATATGATAAGGGTTCCATTTTTCAATAGATGTCGAAAACAATTGATTTCCGGATGCAGAAATGGTGACTGGCTGCAGGAACAATATCGCTGCCAGGGAAAGGGTTATCGCTTTTTTCATGGTCAACCTTTCATTTTTTCTATTAGACATTGTAACTGTTTGAATTTGTTTCGTACATATCATTTAGAAAAAATTTTTTTGATCAAAAATGACAAGTTGTAAAGAATCATGAAGATAGTACCAATAAACAGACATTTTACAAGGTTTCGATTTCACCCATTGGCATAGAAAACTTTCTTTATCAAAATGTAAGACATCATTTCTGAATAAAGATGATGTAAAATCTGAATATTCTGATAAGGGAGGGAATTTTTTGAAACGTGTAGGACTCTTCGTTCCCTGCTATGTCAATGATTTTTATCCCGAAGCGGCGATGGCGACGCTGGAGGTGCTGGAAGACCACGGTTTTGCTG
>JAOZOG010000277.1 GCA_029933395.1 Sulfurovaceae bacterium
CGAAAAGCTCCGTGCTCTCGTGCTGACAGAAGTATGGCCCCTGATGGAGTTCCTGGAGAATGATCAATTCGCAGTCATTGTATGAAGCTTTGAAAATCTTTTCGAGAGTCTTTTTTCGGGTTAATTCTTTTGATTGCTCATAATTTTGTTGAATCAGGGCGACTCTCATTATTTATACCCTTTGATTTGAGGAATACTGCACAAAGTACGACTGGGGGGAAGTAAACCCTCCCAGTCTATTGATATTCATATATAATTGAACCGGGATCAGCATCCCATTTGATTTCACAGGTTTCACCATCGTCAGCAATGCCATTTGTATCGACAGCGACAATTATAATGCTATGATAATCAGGTCTAAGCATACTGTTGTCTCTATCAATTTTGCACGCTTTTTTTGGTGTTACATGTATACCATGAGAACTAATATCGACATCCATTAAATGTTGGGGTGAGTTACCACCTATACCAACCCTAACAGGAACATAATGTTTGTTTCCATCGTTTTCAATTGTTTCGGTTGAAGATGTATATTGGTCCCATCGCAGTGGTACAATTTTAGAAATACCCATGCGTTTTTCATCTGAAACAAATGCGCCGACTGTTACAGTATGACCGGAAAGGACTGGATCAAACAAAACTTCCAATTCGACGGTACCTTTCTCATCTGTCAAATATTTTCCGCTTGGGTCTACAATATGTGCGTTCGCAGGATTGTCATCAGACATTACGCGGACTTCAGTTCCTATGATATAGTGTAGTCCATTGGTGGTTTCTCCACCATATGTTTCGTCTAGATCCAATGTATGAGAGGCAATATTTGAAATAGTCCATCCTCCCAAGTATGTTGGATCGAAATTCTGTTGGTCAGGCAATATGATAAGACGATCTTGTGTTGTTACATCGTCAAATGTACGAGAATTGTCTTCGAAAGAGGTAGGAGTACTGTTCTGTATAGATCCTGTTCCTAATCCACCTGTAAGTTTCGGAGATACAATTATTTTGGTTCCGTTAATCAGGGTAGGAGAAACTTTTAACCCTGGTCTTGCCGGGTTGGCGTATTTGTCTACAGCATGAAGAGTGTATTTGTTGATGTGTAAACCGTTGTTCGGATCGGTGGCGGTCCCATTGTAGAAAAGAGATACGGAAGTTACCGGTCCGGAAAGAATGGTGACAGGAATCTCTTTTTGTAATCGTACGTTTTTTGTACCATCATTGATCAGAGCATCCACTTCCACGATGGCGATACCCGACAATGTTTTGGTATAGACAGGAATGTTGCTGGTAGCCAACTCATTATAGGTTGCGACGATTTCGTCGTTTTCGAAAGTCAGCATATTCGGAAATTTGCTGGTGACATTGACTTCGAGAACCTGGGAATTGGGAATCAAAACCTCTTCTTTGCCCAGCTGATGAATCGTCAATGTCAAAGTTCCGCTTCCGTCGACGGAGAGTGATCCCGGAGTTTCTGCTTTTATATCGTAGTTTGTACCGTTCGTCTCTATGGATTCACGGAATTGCAGAGTCAAGGTCTTCTTGATGCTCTGTTCCGTCTCCGTTACGGTGATATTGCGCTCTTCGAGATTCGTTATATTGCTGGGGGATGTGTAATTGACGGTTGCACGTCCGTTTGCGTCGGTCGTGACGATCGATTTGTCGAATGTACCGTAGTCGACACCTTCGAGTGCAGGGTTTTCCAGGACGATTTGGGAAGAGACTCCGACATTGTCTTCGTTTACGGTGACGAGTGTAATCGGTACGTTTTGACCGCTTTCGGTGATGGTGATATGATCGGGAAGTACATAAAGATTGGCTACATTGGCGATATCCTGACTGAATGTCAATCGGGTATTGTCATGAATGGAACGGTCTTCCTCGAAATAGAATGTGATATCCGTGGTATTGATGTCGGTAAATCTCGCGGGTGCCTCATAGGTGAAAACGGCGATACCGCTCGAGCCGACTTCCGCTTCATATGAACTCAGCGTACCGTACTGCAAAGGTAATACATCCGCCACCACTTTTTTCCCGACTGCCGGTGTGGTGTTGCCTCCTTCCGTGACACGGTAGAGTGATACACGGATCTGATACGTTTTACCCGGTTCTTTCACTACGACTTCGTTGGTGGCACTGATTCGATATTGTCCGGTCGTCACTCTTTTCAGCGACAACTCTACAGCGATTTTGACATCCCGATACGTATCGGAATAGAGTGTAAGGGTTACCGTTTTATCTTCGTTGATGCTGGCCGGAGCGGTGTAGGTAAAGGTCAATTGCCCATTCTTATTGGTCGTTTTGCTGTAACTGTCTACCGTTCCGTCCGACGGATTGATCGGAACGATCGAAACAGAATGTTCGGCCGCGGGTTTCTTGGGTGTGACGTTAAGGTCGTTGACCTGAACCATGATGTTGGTCGATTCATTTGGACTCAATACGGTTTTTTCCGTCTGAACGATCATTTCGATCATTTTGTTGCTTGCCCCTTCCTCTTCGGAGGGAACGAAAGAGGTCACCGTATTTGTCTCTTTTTTGACAATGGTGGAGTCGGAATATTTCGATTTCATGATTTTCGTGTATGAAATCGCAATGTTTTCGATATTGCTGTCTGCAGGGGCATAGTCGAAAGAGATAACAAGTTTTTTCGTTCCGCTTCCCTCAAATTCCAGCGTAGAAGGGGTCACTACGAGGTTGTATATTTGCAGGTTTTTCAAAGCTCTTGTTGTATAACTTGCTGCAATATCGAAATCTTCCAGCCGAACTGAAATACCATTGTCCTGCTGACTCGTGACATCGAGGGTGATTTCTGCGTGGGTGCCGTTCGTATCTGTAGAAACCGATTTGAAGGTCAAAGTACTTTTTGGTTCGGGGCCGTTGCCGTTGGCATCTCCACCACCGCCTCCACAGCCGGAGATTATCAGCATGGTCATGAGGAGGAGAAGAGAATAGAATT
>JAOZOG010000278.1 GCA_029933395.1 Sulfurovaceae bacterium
CACTAATATATTCTTTTTTAAGTTTTGGGTACTTTTTAAAAGTTTCGTCTCTTAAGCTATTGAGTTTACTTGAGCTAAATCTACGAATATCAAAAGTAGGATTAGTCTCGCCCATTATCCCGTTTTCTTCCCATCTTACTAATAACCACGGTGGATTCCCAAGTATCAGATCAAACCCGCCCTTCTTGGCAAAGATATCGGCAAACTCCAACTCCCAATGCAGAAACTTCTGCGCATCGGCTACCTTCTCTACCACCTGCAGGCGTGCGTTTTTCGCTACCTGCTCCTCCACATCGATGAACCCCAGCTCATCCATCTGGAGCTTTCGCTCCTCCTCATCCATCGTCTCACTGAAGAGATCCTTGTCCAGATCCATCAGGATATCGCCCCGCTTGTCAACCAGACGGGAGACATCCTCAAAGAACTGCGCCCGTGTCGGCAGCAGCCCGGCACTCTCGATAGGCCAGAACCAGAGCGCACACCAGTAGTCCATCACCATCTTGAGCCGTGTATAGGGCGAAGAGCTCTTCACCGCTTTGGAGTGGCGCTCTTGCTCGAGTACCTGGTCTTTGAACTTGAGATTGGTCAGCTTCATACCGCTCTCAGGCTGTCCCCAGACCCTCAGCGGATCGGTCGTCTTCACACGCATCTCATACTGATGACGGGTATGCTCCTGCCAGAGCTTGTCGATGGAGCTGGAGAGCTTGAGCAGTATCTTGACCTCCTCTGCGCTGTGGGGCTTGATGAAATCCTTGCGCCAGTTTTTGATCTGCTCTATCTGCTCTTTTTTGAGGGCTTTGACCACCTTGTCGGAGTAGTCCGCCATCGCCTTGTCACCGAGCAAAAAGTGGTAAACCTGCGTCTCCACCCTCCTGCCCGCACTTTTCTCCTCTCTGGTCTCTTCGACTTCCATCACCAGTGGCCTCTGCTGGGGTTCATCGAAGAGAGAGTCGGTGTGGTGCACCATAGAGACCCTCTTCCTGGCCCTCTTTTTGGCCGGCCAGAGCGTTTTTGGGCTGAGGCGTTTGGGGGCGTCTTCGTACCAGATGAGATCTTTTTTCTTTGCCGTCACCTGTGAAACCTCATAGACTTCCCGTCTGGCACCGATGAGAGAGTTGCCGTTGACCAGCTGCAGCCCGAACCAGGGGATGAAACTCTGCGACTCATCGGCGAAGAGTGCATTGAGCCAGAGGGAGATCTCGGCAAGCTCTACCGCCGTAGGGTTCAGATCCACTCCGAAGACATTGTTGTCGGCGATATACATCTTGACCTTTTGGCGCTCGAGGATATAGGCATCGTGCGCGATACGCTCACCCGTCTCTATCTGCTTTTGTTGGAGATAGGCTTCGGAGAGCTGATTGATCGCTTCATTGAGGAAGGCAGCACTCCCCATCGCCGGCTCGCAGACCGTCAAATGCAAAATCTCATCGGCCGTTTTCTCCTGCAGCAGCTCCTTGAGAGCGTACTTCACCAGACTCTTGGTCAGGACTTCGGGCGTATAGTACGAAGCGGACTTCTCACGGTCACGACCTGCCAAACGATAGATGAACGAACCTTCGGGATATCGCAGCAGTCTCCCCTGCCTGTCAAAGACCCGCTCCTCCTCTTTGTACTCGGGGAGCTGCGCTTCGGTGACGAAGTAGGCATTCTCCAGCGGTGTCGGATGGGTGCCTGCTTTTTTGACCTCATAGAGCGTCTCGTGGGCGATGAAACCCTTGTAGCTGAGCAGTGCTTCATAGACGGCTCCGAGCTGGTTGATACCGAGATTGGCATAGCTGATGCGCCCTCTTCCCTTTTTGCCCTTGCCCGGGCGGCTCAGAGAGAGACTCTGGATGATCGCCTGCCAGATGTGGTTGCGTATCTTGACACTGTCAAGAAAGGGCGTATGCTCCGGATCGAAGAGGTGCGAGCGCAGCGGGGAGATCTCGAAGAGGTCACGGCCGTTTCTGTTGTGGGTGGTTTGCGACCTCCCCTCGTAGATCATCTCAAAGAGCAGATGGATGGAGTCGTGGAAAAAGTAGCCGTTTTTGTCCGCATCGGTCAGCAGCGGCATCAGCTCCAGATCGCGCAGGTTCTCCAGAGAGTAGCCCTGCAGGTATGCCGATGACTTGACCGGCACATACCCCAGCTCCGGACGCGACTCGATATAGAAGAGAAAGAGTAGACGGTACATATAGCGCAGACTCTCACGGCTCAGGAGCGCATCGAGATCGCGCAGCGACAACACCTCCTCACCCTGCTCCAGCTTGTAGCGTATCGCTTCGTTGGCGAGCAGCTCTATCGACTCGCGCAGGGCATATTTGAGGTCCTCCGTAACACCGAAGGCGTGTTTGTGGGAGTTTTCATCGAGGGTATCGAGCAGGCTCATCCCGTCTTTGGGAGTCAGAGAGTCCGCGTGCAGCAGTACTGCCATTGCCTTGAGCGTCAACTCCTCTTTGCGCCCGAAGATCTCCTGCAGGTCGAAGCGCAGGAAACGCTTCTGAGCCCACTTGCCCCTCTCTATCAGGACGATCTGAAAAGCCGAGACCAGCATCACCCAGCGCGGCGGCTCATCGAGTGTGAAGATAGACGAAGTGATGATCTCGTCATAGTCTTCTGCATCAAGGGAATCGTCCAGCTCCCCCAGCTGCTCACTCAGTGTCGTCGTCTCCAGCACATCACACGCCTCGACACAAAATGCTTCAGCGATCCAGAGCAGCGGTGCGCCGTCCGCCTTCTCCGCACGCCCCAGAAGCGGCAGAGCACCCTCACCCAGATCGACCCTCTCCGCAGCAGGGTCATAGCCCAGTATCCGCAGCAGCCTCTGCAGAAACACCTGCGCAAGCTCCAGCTTCTCCAGCGTCGTCATACTCTGCCTACCCAGCTGCTGCAGCAGAGCGAAATAGTCACCCGAAAGCGACCTCAATGCCTTGTGCGGCGCCCGATAGTGCTCCTCTTCA
>JAOZOG010000279.1 GCA_029933395.1 Sulfurovaceae bacterium
GAAGGGTATCGGGCATATGGGACAGAAAAGAGTCCGGGCACACTGCTTTTCGCAATGAGCGGCCATGTGGAGCATCCGGGTGTCTACGAAGCGGAGTTCGGAACACCGATGCTGGAGTATATCGAACATTATGGTGGTGGTATCCGAGGTGGCAAAAAGCTCAAGGCAGTGATCCCCGGCGGTGCCTCCACAGCGGTGCTTACGGCTGATGAGGTTGCCGAAGCGAAGCTCGATTACGAGAGTATGCGTGGATTGGGTTCGGCACTGGGAACAGGCGGTATGATCGTGATGGACGAGGATACCGATATGGTGGCAGCATTGAAAAATCTGCTGGAGTTCTACCACCATGAATCCTGTGGACAGTGTACGCCGTGCCGCGAAGGTACGGGCTGGAGCGACAGGATTCTGGGCAGGGTGCTCGAAGGAAAAGGGAGTAGCGAAGACCTCGACAAGCTGCTCGAGCTCGCCGATACGATGGATGGCAAGACGATCTGTGTCTTCGCCCCTGCCGTGGCGATCGTCATCCGCTCGTTTATCGGGAAATTCCGTGAAGAATTCGAAGCGAAGGGAAGTCTATGAGTCAGGTTGATATCGTCATCGACGACAAAGTATTCGCGGCGGAAGAGGGATCGCTGCTGATCGATCTGCTGATCGAGCATGATCTCAAAGTGCCCTACTTCTGTTACCATGAAGCCCTCGGTGCAGACGGAAACTGTCGGATGTGTATGGTAGAGATCGAGGGGCAGAAACGCCCCCAGATCGCCTGCGATACACCCATCAAGCCGGGAATGGTCGTCCGAACCAAAGGCGAGAAGATCGATCCCGTACACCGCAATATCCTCGAACTTGAGCTGATCAATCACCCGGTTGACTGCCCCGTCTGTGACCAGGCAGGCGAGTGCAAGCTCCAGGATTTCTATATGGACTACGGTCTCTACGATTCGCAGATCGATATCTCCGAGAAGGTGCAGCACGAGAAGCATATCGATCTGGGCAGCAACGTGATGCTCGATCAGGAGCGCTGCGTACTCTGCGCCCGCTGTACACGCTTCACATCCGATATCACTCAGACCCACGAGCTGGGGATCATCGGCCGGGGTGACCACGCCCGCGTCTCCACGATGCCGGGGAAAAAGCTCGACAATCCCTATGCGATGAACGTCGTCGATCTCTGCCCCGTCGGTGCGCTGACGAGCAAAGATTTCCGCTTTTCGCAGCGTGTCTGGTTTCTCAAGTCGACGGACTCCGTCTGTCATGGCTGTGCGAAGGGATGCAATATCATCATCGACCACAACCGTGAAAAGTACCAGGAGGAGCGCATCTACCGCTTCCGTCCACGTAAAAATCCCGAGGTCAACGGCCATTTCATCTGTGATGCGGGACGGTTGAGCTATAAGGAGTTGCAGGAGAATCGGCAGAAGTCGGTCCTTCTCGGAGGCAGAGAAGTGGATACGGCAGAGGCGATTGCAGCTTTCAAAAAGCTCCTGAGTGAGAGCGGAGAGAATAGTGTGATCCTTGCCGATGCCAACCTCTACACCGAAGAGCTCGAGATGCTGCAGCGCTACGCCGGGAAGATCGGTGCTTCGCTTCACATTCCGCTGGAAAGCTATATCGATGAGGATTTTGCCGATGAGTGGCTCAAATCTTCGCAGCGCGCTGCCAATGCCAAAGCGGTAGAAAAGCTGGGCATTGACCAGACGCTGCCCGAAAAAGCTTCACTGCTGATCGATTTTAGTCATTCCGATGCCGATAGAGTTGTAGCCGAGAGAGTAGTCGCCTTCCGTACTCATCAGAGTGACAAGAGAGCAGACCTGGTACTGCCACTGGCCGTCTATGCCGAGAGCGCAGGATCGCTTATCAACGAAGATGGGATCGTACAGTTTTGCCGCAAGGCGATTACGCCCGATGAGACGGTACACAATACCGTCGAGTGGGTTGAGTTGATCGAAGGAGGTGCCTGATGTCGTTGGCCGCTATTCTCGTCGCTGTGCTTTCACTGATCGTAGGGGCGCTGCTGGCGTTGCTGATGATTCCTGTTCTGGTCTGGCTGGAGCGGCGGGGTGCCGGTCTGGTGCAGGACCGTCTGGGCCCCAACCGGACCAATATTTTCGGTTTTCGTTTTGGCGGTGTCGTACAGTCCTTCGCCGATGTGGTCAAGCTGGTACTCAAAGAGGAGTATTACCCCAGCCATATCGACAAACACCGTTGGTTATTGATGCTCGCACCGATGATCACCTTCTCTGCAGCACTGCTGGCCTTTATGGTGATTCCCTTTGCCGACAATATCGTTATCGGAGGGGAGTCGCTGCGTGTACAGCCGCTCCCGGTCGATTACGGGGTGCTCTGGTATATGGCGATCGGTTCGGTCGGTGTGATCGGGATCTTTCTGGGCGGCTGGCTCAGTCACAACAAATACTCTCTCCTGGGTTCGTCGCGTGCCGGCTCGATGATGATCGGATACGAATTGCCCCTGGGGCTGAGTATCATCGCCTTCGTCGCGACCTACAATACGATTGATTTCAATGCGATGGTGCAGTGGCAGAGCGGTACTGTACTGGGTTTCCTGCCCGCCTGGGGGATTGTGGTGCAGCCGTTGGGGGCGATCATCCTCATCGTGGCGCTCTTCGCCGAGACCAACCGTAACCCCTTTAGTGTTTCCGAGGGAGAGAGTGAGATCGTTGCAGGCTATATGACGGAGTATACGGCGATGAAGTTCGCGATGTACTTCATGGGCGAATATGTCGCAATGAATACCGCCAGTGCCGTGATCATCACGATGGTCTTCGGCGGCTATCAACTTCCCTGGGTCTCGACAGAGACGCTGCTGGAGCACTTCAGCTGGTTTGCCTGGGGGATCATGATCGTGATGCCGGTTGTGATCTATGCTGTCATCAAATGGATGCAAAAGAACAACCGTGTTCGACCGACTGTCATCAG
>JAOZOG010000280.1 GCA_029933395.1 Sulfurovaceae bacterium
AGATGCTGGGTACGGGTGCCGTCGTACTGCTTTTTTCCTTGATGAATATCACCATTACGCTCTTGACGCTTCTGCTCATAGTCCTGGCGATGCCATTGGTAAAAAGACACCAGATCGCTTTCTGGTGCGTGGTTCTGGCCGCTTCGCTGCTGCGGGATACGATTGTCGTCTCCGTATTGCCGCTGCTGGCGGTAGCCTATCTCTTCTTCTTTGATCGGAGTTGTTTTACGAAAAGACGGATTGCGGCGGTTTCACTGCTCGTTCTGCTGACCGTTTTGAACATACTCTCTCCGAAAATGGACAAAGTGTATCAATCCTGGCTCGACTTCTACCATGCCCGGGTCTACTTTACCGATCTGCACGGTGTCGACGAGAGAGGTGTGATGAATGCAGAGGAAAATCTCATCGCCAAATCGTGGTTTCCGCAGGATGAAGCGCTTTTGCCGACAGAGAAGATCATCGAAGCGGCCGGTTCGGAGTTTGACGTTATTCTCTACCGGTTGACCCATATGAAACTGCGCATGATTGCCAGCCGCCTCTACCATCACAAGGTACTTTTTCTTCTCCTGTTTCTCACGGGCTACCTGCTCTTCAAACAGGAGAGAAGCTGGTACAAAAGAGGAGTCTACCTTCTTTTTGTCATCGGATTCTTCACCCTCTTTTTCATCAGGGATGTCAACAGGGTGACCTATCCGCTCGTTTTTCTCTGGATGGCCCTGCTGACGAAGGATTTTTTAGCGCTTAAAAGTTATCGGGAACTGAAGATTCTGTATGTGGGTGCGATAGTCGCATTTCTGATCGATCTGCCCCTCTACAACAGGGAACATCTCGCACCGGACTGGAAGTATCGCGACGAGCTCGTCTCTTTGATGGAAAAACACGACCTTCGCTACGAGCCCGCTCTCGGTTTTCCGATGAGGGTCTCCGGCGAGATGGTGGCGGCGATGTCGCAGAACCGTCTCTTTGCCGAGCAAACGTGGATCTCCAACTACATCATCCCGGCGGGCTGGATGTCGCGGCACCCCTACTATTACCGGTCGCATAACATATCGGGCTATGGCATAAAAAGAGCCTATGGCGACTATCACGACTATCTTCTGCATGGAAAAGCTGCCTTCGTCGGTTCTAAAACGGCGAATCCGAAAATGACGAAGAGCGTGCTGACAATGTATAACAAAATCTTCGGCTGTTGCCATCGGGTCGTCACCGTCGATGAGAGCGATCACTTCCGTATCGTCAGGGTCGAGAAGGTAGCGTCACCTATATCGCATCGAGCGTTTTGATCGTTTTTTCTTTGAGTCTGTGGACGGGCTCATGCAGATGCGGGCGCAGCGTCTCCAGCAGGTGGAGGGGTTCCAGCACACCGTACATGATGAAGTTGAAAGGGATTTTCAAAGTCTCCAGCATAACGTAGTGGCGGGCCGTACTGTTTCCCAGGTAGAAATTTTGGTTCCACCACGGGACCTCCGCACCGACGGTCAAGAGCGTGATTCCGGCATCTTCGTAGTGGGCGAGAGAGGCGAGCATCTTTACCCGTCGTGTGTGCGGCGGATCGGTGACGATGATGATGGAGCGGTATCCGTGTGCGAGCATATATGCTTTGATGAACTTGATTTCATTCATCGTATGGCCTGCAGCCTCGATCTTTCCAAGCTGGCTTTTTTTCACCCCTTTCGAAAGAAGGAAGGCTCTCTCCGACCGGTAGATCTTTCCGTCCGCATCGACAATATGGGAGTCCTGCCAGATATTGAGGAGTATTTTGTTTTTGGTCGCGTAGCCTTCATTGAAGAGCTTCAGAGCCGTTTTGACGCGGTACCCTTCCCAGTCTCCGCCCAGCACGGCGATGATATCGGCCTTTTTTGGCTTCTGCGAAGCGTCGAGCAGCCACCCGGCTGCCAAAATATAGAGTGCTGTGATCCCCAGGCAGATGGACAGGAACAGCTTCAGCTTTTTCATGAAAGTGTATAGACGCGAACGACGATGTCATCCGCTCTCTCGACAGCCGCAGGAGTACCCAGTGGCTGCAGGTTGGTGAAGAGCGGATGTCGCCGTCGGTCGATAACGATGACTCTTTCGTATCGGGAGAAAAACCTTTTCAATGACTTGGGATCTTTCTCGAACGGCTGCAGGTATTTGGAGAGTGCGGCAAAGACATCTTTCAGCATCTTATCTCTTCTGGATGTATGCAGATCGAATCTCTGGCCTACCAGGATGATTTTTTGAATAGGTGCATCGGAACCATCTTTTGCAAACAGGATATGGTGGAGCACCTTTGTATCGATCCCCCGAAGGTAAAGGTAAATGGCTTCCCTCTGCCAATAGATCGATTTTCCTTTCTCTGTACCGGGAAGAAGAAACTCGGAGTTGCGGCTGAAAAGCACTTCACTTTTAAAAAGAAGAGGCAGCCATGTAGCGGTATCGTTGACGGTCAGAGAGGGTGCGATGAGGAGATCGTTGCCGGAAGGACGAACTTCTTCGAGTGTCTTGTACAGGTGATAATTTTCAATGTTTTGTGTCAATTGTCTCTGTGCCTGTCCTCTGGCTGTCAAAACCCCGATGATAACAAGCACACCTGTAGCGACAGAGAGAAAATACATAAAGGCAGTTTTATAACGGGGAACCAGGACGAAAATCTTCACGATTATGTAAAAGATTACCAAGGCAATGATTTTATGAACAAAATAGGCGAAATGATGAGTGAGCTGAAGACTGGGATTGAAAATCACATCGGAAAGTTGTAGCAGCAGTAGAGAGATGCCAACGCCTGTAACTGTGAATTTGACGATTTTTCTCTTCTCCGGCAGTATAAAGCCGATGATTGTCAATGCCAGAAGGACAATGTTCGTTCCTCCCATGATTTCAGAGAATCTTGACAGGTTGAAATCGATAATCTTTCTATGCGTTTCATCGCTACCTGCATG
>JAOZOG010000281.1 GCA_029933395.1 Sulfurovaceae bacterium
GGCTTTGAAGTGGAACGGGAAGTATTACACGGTCGAGACGTTCGAGACGGCGTAGTGAGTTTTTCATCCGAAGTGTGGTGATATTTGCGGCCTCTCTTTTTGTGGTGGTCGGTAAACCGACCCTACGGCGGGGGAGGTTGTTTTTTCGGTGGTCGCGGAACCGGCCATGCGGAATTTTGGGTTTTATATGGCGGTCGATAAACCGACCCTACGGAGTGATGATGTAGGGTCGGTTTACCGACCGGATTTGGTTGGAATATTATCTTGACAGGAGACAGAATGAAAAAATACCCGGCGACTTCACGCAGTTTTTCGGTAAATGGGAAAACGCACAAAATGAAAAAACTTACACTTGGTCTCCAGGCCGATATAGAAGATGAGAATGTCGTTGTTACATACCGTGATGTGATAGTGGGCTGCACTGACATGGATGATGACGATATAAACGCGCTTCATGCGGACCAGTTTATGGAGATATATGAGGATATACGCGCCTTTACCTACGATGTGGAAGAAAGCGGGGAAGGTGAGCCAAAAAAGCGGTCGAGCTCATTGCCTGGCTGATAGGCAAAGGACATGCGGATGCGCAGCATTATCGGTTGGATTTCGCAAAGATCGTTGTGGATGAGATGATAAAAGAGTACGGCGGCGGAGAGATCTCTAAAAAAAACAGAGAAGCAGATGACAATGAAGCGACGCTGAAGGAGGTGTTCGGATGACAGACCAGGAACTGATAATAAAGATAAAAGCGGACACTGACAAGGCGACCTCTGAAATAAACAGGCTCAACAAGGAGATCGGAAGGCTAACAAAGGAGACAAAGAAGAGTTCGACTTCATCGAAGGCTATGGAGAAGAGCTTTGCGTCCATAAATACGAGTGCCGGGAAACTCGTGAAGACGCTTGGCGGCATTGTTGCGGCGTATGCTTCAATAGAGGGGGCCAAGTCTATTGTGCGCACTTCTGCAGAGATAGAAGAAGGGTTCATAGGCATTGCAAAGACCACGGGTCTTGCCGGGAAGGCGATGGATGAGCTCAAGGGCAAAATATATGATATGTCCACATCGATGGCCGGTGTCAAGCTTGACGGGCTTCAGAAAATAGCAGAGACTGCCGGACAGCTCGGAATACAGGGGACAGAGAATATTCTCGAGTTCACGCGTGTCATTACGATGATGGCTTCAACCACGGAACTCTCTGCCGGAGAGGCTGCGGATGCAATGGCGCAGCTCGGGAATGCGCTTTCTATTCCTGTCAAAGACTATGAACGTCTCGGATCTTCGATAAATGAACTTTCAAATACCACTTCGGCCAGTGCAAAGAATGTCGTGGAATACGGACAGCGTATTGCCGGTGTCGGTAAGACGTTCGGTCTTACGTCTGACGAGGTGCTTGGTTTTGCGGCGACACTGAAGGATCTTGGTATCAGTGCGGAGCTTGGCGGTACTGCTGTCTCAAAAATGATGATGCTGATGCTCAAGAATACCAAGGGGTTCGCGGAAGTTGCGAACATGGATCTGAAATCTTTTTCAGATACTGTCAAAAACGAGCCCGTTGAGGCGATAAAGCTTTTCCTTGATGGGCTTGGAGAGCTTGACAGGTCGGCCAGAGTCAAAGCGCTTGACGATCTGAAGCTTTCATCAAGTGGTGCGGC
Organism: Sulfurovaceae bacterium; assembly: GCA_029933395.1. Taxonomy (GTDB): domain Bacteria; phylum Campylobacterota; class Campylobacteria; order Campylobacterales; family Sulfurovaceae; genus SZUA-451. The sequence goes on from JAOZOG010000281.1 coordinate 1,654, forward strand.
ACAGACAATGCTGAAGCTTTCCGGGAATGTAGGGAAGCTGACAGAGAACCTGCAAACAAGTCAGCAGGCATGGCAAAAGAACACTTCTCTGCAGAATGAGTACAAAACTGCCTCCGAAGGGTTCAATGCGCAGATGGACAGAGTGGGGAACAGCCTGAAGGTCATTGCGGGGAAGATAGGCGAAGAGCTGCTTCCGAGGCTTAAAGAGATGGTTGAGCAGTTCGTAAAGTGGGTAGACAGCCTGGATGACGAGACCATAAAGAAATATGCGGACGAGATAGCGAATCTTGCGGAGGCAATAGGGAACATCGCTGGTGAGGTCGGAAAGTTTACCGTTTCTGCCGCACGGTTCGTCGCAGACAACGGGAAGATGATCGTTTCTGTCTATTTGCTTGTGAAGGCTTTGCGTATTGCAAAGGGGTCCATGTTCCTGTTTGGGACGAGGGCTGCCGCAATGGCGGCTCCTGCAGGTACGTTTGGTGCTGCGATGGCTACGATGACGACATCGCTCGGCTCTCTCTGGTCCGGTCTTACAAGTGTGATAGCTGCTGCAGGACCATGGGGTGCCGCCATTGCCGGGATCATTGCGGCGACGACGGGGGCTGTAGCTCTTGCAGACAATTATGCTGCATCTCTTAAACAGCAGGCCGAGGCGGATGTACAGTCTGCGAATGCGATGGATGCGCATACCGCAAAGATAGAGAGCATAGGCGCGGCGTACCAGAGGGCGGATGCGGAGGTCGAGAAGCATGGGAGCGTCACGAAAGCGACCCGCGATCAGATAGCGTCTGCATTAAAGACTGAGATAGCTGCTGTTGAGAAACAGCTATCTGTCTGGGAGAAGAATGCGTCCATGACGAAGACGCAGGAGAAGAACTTTCTTGCGCTTGCAAAGACGCTTGGCACACTCAAAGCGAAGCTCGACACGCTGGATGCGGACTATTCGCTCAATATGGAGCTCGAGACAGAGAATGCGTACAAGGAGATGGACAAGCTTAAAAGCGCGGCCGAGGAGCCTGTGACGTCAAAGCTTGGTTTTGACCCGAATACGCAGGCGGCGGATGCTGCTCGAAAGCGTGTCGGAGAGCCCATTGTAGTCCCTGTCATATACAGCCCAGGGCCTAAGCCTTCAGGCGGGTATGCCGGTGGAGGTCCAGTTCCACAGCGTCTTGCCTCTGGAGGTACTTTCGTCGGAAGCGGCAGAGTGCCTGGGTACGACCCGACCGACAGCGACGGGGTGAACGCGAAACTTACCGGAG
>JAOZOG010000282.1 GCA_029933395.1 Sulfurovaceae bacterium
TACAGCCTGTAAACAGTGCATATTTTAATTGGCTCATTGTCTCTCCTTATATCTTTGGCAATTTGTTGGTTTGTGAAATTTCGATCAATTTCTGGATCTCATCGAGATTCTTGGATTTGGGCATATTGTCTACAAACGGCAGTGCATCCGTGAAGTGAATTTTGCCGGCCTTGAGCATCTTCAGTGCTGTTTTGATATGTTTGTGCATACCCAGAGGACCTTCGGAGTAGAGTACGATATCTGCTTCATCCAGGTAGCCGTTTTTCTTAATGCTTCTCACGAAACCTTCTGCGTGTTTGGTCGCGACATTTCGGCGGGCGATATTTTGCTCGAACTGCATGTTGTGCAGTTTGGTGATTTTTTCGATCGGATTGACCTCTTTGGGGCAAGCTTCTGCACATTCGTAGCATTTGACACAGTCCCAGACTCCCTGACCTGCTTCGGCTGTCAGTTCCAGTCTCTCGTGTCCCGCTTCATCACGCGGATCCGCAGTGAAGCGATAGGCGGCTGCAAAGGCTGCCGGACCGAAGAACTCTTCGTTGACCTGAAGGACAGGACAGGCATAGTGACAGTTACCACACTGGATACAGTAGTCGGCATCGAGGATATTCTCAAGCTGCGCAGGCAGCATTTTGGATTCATGTTCGGGGTGCGGATCGACATCGGTCACCACGTAGGGTTTGATCGCTTCATGCTTGTCCCAGAAATCTTTCTTGTCGATAATCATATCTTTGACGGCACGTTTCTTGCTCTGGGGATCGAAGATCAATTCGTCTCCGAACAGGTCGATCATATCCCAGGCATTTTCCTTGCAGGCAAGGACCGGCTTGTCGTTGACTTTGATCGAGCAGGAGCCGCAGATACCATGCCGACAGGAGCGTCTATAGGAGAATGAACCATCATGCTCCCACTTGATGCGGTTGAGCAGATCGAGGATCAGCTCATGGTTTTCCACTGTCATTTCATAAGTTTTATAATAGGGAAGGTAATCGGTCTCCGCATTGAAACGGAAAGCTTTGATAGTAATTTTTCGGTATTTGTGTTCAAACATCTCTCAGCTCCTTAATAACTTCGCTCTTGCGGCTTGAATTTGCCCTGGACAACCTCTGCGTACTCTATGGAAATATTGCCTTTATCATCGACTGTCGCATAGGTGTGCTTCATAAAGTTCTCATCATCTCTCTTGGGGTAATCCTCGCGATAGTGCGCGCCGCGGCTCTCTTTTCTGGCGATGGCACCTTCCACGATAAAGGCAGCATATTCGATCATGTGGCCCAGTTCGATCGCTTCCTGGAGTTCGGTATTGAATGTTTTGGATTTGTCGTCTATACGGATATTTTTATAACGCTTCGCAAAAGACTGAAGCAGCTTCTTCTGCTTGAGGAGTGTCTTTTCATCTCTGAAGACTCCGGCATTGTCTGTCATACTCTGCTGGAGCTCTTCTCTGAGTGCCGGTACCTTTTCGGTACCGTTATTGGTTTTGATCCAGTTGATCTCGTCGAGCATCGCTTTGGCATCTTCGGGTGTCGCTTCTCTCAATTCGATGTTGTCGATATCTCTGATCATACTCTCACCGGCATGTCGTCCAAAGAGCATCGCTTCAAGAACGGAGTTGGCACCGAGTCTGTTGGCACCGTGAACGGAGACGCAGGAACACTCACCGGCTGCGTAGAAACCTTCGACCAGTTCAGTCGGAGATTTGCGTACGTGGCAGTTGATATCGGTCGGGATACCTCCCATGGAATAGTGTGCTGTCGCTGCTATCATGACCGGTTCCTTGAGCATATCCTGCCCCAGGAAGGTGATCGCCAGCTCTCTCAGCTCGGGAAGTTTGGTCAAAATGATCTCAGGATCGAGATGTGTCAAGTCGATCCATACGGCATCTTTGTCGGGACCAACACCGCGGCCCTCGAGTACTTCTTTGGTGATCGCGCGCGCCACGACATCACGTGAAGCGAGTTCCAGAGCATTGGGCGCGTATTTTTCCATAAAGCGTTCACCCTCTGAGTTGTAGAGTCGTCCGCCTTCGCCTCTGGCTGCTTCGGAGATCAGGATACCCGACCCGCCCAGTCCGCTTGGGTGGAACTGAACAAACTCCATATCCTCAAGAGGCAGGCCGTGTCGCGCTACGATGGAGAGTGCATCCCCTGTGTTGGCATGGGCGTTGGAGTTGATCTTGAATGCCCTGCCATATCCGCCGGTCGCGAACATCACGACTTTGGCATTGAAGATCGCCGGCTGACTGTCTCGGATATTGAAGGCGGCAACACCGGAGACTTTGTCGTCCTTATAAATAATGTCGGCAGCATACCACTCATCGAAGACTTCGATCCCTTCGCGATGCGCCTGCTCGTAGATCGTCTGAAGCAGTGTCAATCCGGTACGGTCTTTGGCATAGCAGGCTCTGGGTTTGGACTGGCCGCCGAAAGGTCTGATAGCGATATCGCCGTTCTCATCTCTGGAGAAGAGAGCACCCATTCTTTCCGCCCACCGGATCGTCTCCGGTGCTCTGCTGCAGAGGAGTTCTACGCAATCCTGGTCGGCAAGGTAGTCGCTCCCCTTGACAGTGTCAAACTCGTGCAGCTCTATACTGTCTTCCGCTCCAAGTGCAGCGTTGATACCGCCCTGCGCCGCTCCCGAGTGGCTTCGAAGGGGGTGAAGTTTGGTGATAACGGCAGTTTTCTTGCCGGCACTGGTCAATTCCTTGGCAGCCGCAAGGCCAGCCAGACCGGCACCGACGATGACGGCATCATATTGATAGATTTGAACATCCATAGTTGCTCTGTCCTTTTCAGTGAATTTGCATAAATTATAGCAAATGTTTTTGTCAGTGAGATTAAGCTTTTGGGGGATATAACGGCATAATTGATTATCGTAAGAACTATGTTACAATTTTGCCAAAATAAACAAA
>JAOZOG010000283.1 GCA_029933395.1 Sulfurovaceae bacterium
CAGAAAAGATGAGTGGGTCCTTCTACGCATCGATTACCTTTACGGGTAGCGGAGCTCGCGGAAAATCGGTATTTTTCATTTTGCAGATTGAATGTAACAGGGCTGGTGACCATGTGTAAAGTAACCTGCCTGCAGCTTTGTTGTAAACGGTGTTATGACGGTGTAGGTACGGAGAGCTGTTGTCTCGACGGTACCAGGACTGAGAGCTATAGTCTTTCATGTTCCGGTACTGATAGTGTGTTTGTTTCTGGTGTCGGTGTTTCAGGTTGGTTGTGTGATTGTGTTGTTGCTGGTGTATCTGTTTTCGGGGGTGGTGCATGATAATGGACCAGACGGCTTTTGCGGAGTTGATAGATACGAATACGGCGAATATTTCGCGCTATGTGAAGCGTGGGGTCATCAAGGGGTACGGTCCTAAGAATAAGGTGAAGAGGGAGGAGGCGCTTGCTGCGCTCATGAAGGTTGGGAAGCTTTCGAGCGGCGGGAAGTTCCTCTCCAGGAAGAGCAAACCGTTCGAGGCGAACGAAAAGCTGAAGCAGGATGAGAAAGAGGCGCTTTTATCGCTTGAGGGTGAGATCGAGACGACGAAGATGAGCGATGAGGAGCTTAAAGAGATCGCCGAAAGGCAGATGGAGGAGCGAAAAAAGAGGGCGGAGGAGCAGAAAGAAGAAGATGTACATGAAGAGTTGACGCTCGATCTTCCTGAAGAACTTAGCTCGATGCTTGCAGAGGTTGAGGATCCGTCGAAGCGGATGCAGATGATAAAGGATTTTTGGACCGGGAAGATCCAGAGGCAGAAGTTTATGCGCGAAAAGCGAGAATTGATACATTTGAACGATGCAAAAGCGGTCATAGAGATACTTTTTCACCCCATAAGCAAGAAACTTGACAATTTTCACGTTGATATGAAGGCGCGTTTCCCTGAAATGTCGGTTGATGCGCTCGAGTGGGTGGCTGCCGAGATCAATGCCATAAAAAGGTCTGTACAGGAGTACCAATGGGACAGTTGAACGAACAGCAGCTTGATATGATCTCTTACGGGCTTGGCATACTGAAGCCTCGGCCGCATTTAAGCGGGTCGGAGTGGGCGGATCTGCATTTTGTGCTGTCTCCTGAGTCTTCTTCGGTGCCTGGGAAGTGGAAAACGCGGCCGTGGCAGAGGGAAATACTCGATGCGATGACCGATTATGTGACGCAGACGGTCGTTTTGAAGAAGCCTACGAGGGTGGGATTTACCAAGATGCTGAATGCTACGCATGCGTACTACATAGACCAGCGGCCGTGTGTGCAGCTGCATTACCAGCCTAACGAGGATGAGGCGAAGGGGTATGCGGAGGACGAATTTGAGCCGATGGTGAGGGACAATGACCGCATAAGGGCCCTGGTGGAGCAGCAGGTGATGAGAGGGAGGACCAAAAAGGAGAAGACGGTCAAAAAGAACTACCCGGGAGGGTACATCGAGCTGCTTGGGTCCGAGTCTGACAGGAACCTGAACCGTAGGACGGCGAAAGTGGTCTCAGGCGACGAGATAGACACCTGGAAGAAGGAAGCGGGGAAGGCTGGCGATACCATTACCACGATGATGCGTAGGACTTCGGACTTTTGGGACAGGAAGAACATTCTTGGGGGTAAACCTGTCGGTACCGGGTATGATCCTGAGATGGAGCTTGACGACGGTGTGTCTGTCGTGGACTACTGGTTCCACCAGGGGACGCAGGAGTACAGGCATCTTCCGTGTCCACACTGCAACACTTACCAGAAGTTCGAGTTCGAGGACTTCGTGTGGGACAAGGATATCGATGATGAGGGGAATACGCTGAAACACTACCCTGATACGGTGCGTTTCGAGTGCAGGGAGTGCGGCGGCAACATTTACCACTCCGATATGCGGTGGATGGACGACCGGGGGAAATGGGTGGCTGAGAACCCCGGGGCTCTTGATATGGGGGTGAGGTCTTTTCATTTGTGGGCGATGCTGTCTTATTCGCCGAATGTGACGTGGCCCGACATCGTGAAGGAGTTTCTGTCTGCGAAGAAGAGCCGGTTGAAACTCAAAGCGTTCTACAACGAGGTTTTGGCGCGTACTTTCGAGGAGGAGTTCGAGAAGTCGGATACTTCTTCGTTCCTTCAGCGGCGCGAGGTGTATGCGGCACAGGTACCGAAAGGTGCGCTGGTGCTTACGATGGGGGCGGATGTGCAGAAGGACCGTATTGAGTGTGAGGTGATAGGCTGGCACAAGAACTACGAGTCGAGCGCGATAGAGTTCCGTGTGTTTCGCGGAAATACGAAAGAACAGGAGGTGTGGGACAGTTTCAGAGAGTACATTTTGACAAAGACGTGGATACATGAGAGCGGTGTGGTGATGAACATTTATGCGGGGTGTGTGGATGCGGGGTACCTGACGGATGTTGTGGCGGATTTCTGCAAGCCGCTGTACTCCAGGAGGATCTTCGCGACACAGGGTGCTTCAACGATGACGGCGAACAAGATACCGAGGACACCGGGTAAGACGAAAAAGGGCAAATCGCCCATTTTTACCATTGGTGTCAACAGAATAAAGGATGAGATTGCGTGGCATCTGAAGTCCGAGGGCGGTGCGGGGTATATGCACTTTCCTCTTGATGATGCGTATGATGTGGAGTATTTCAAGCAGCTGGGGGCTGAAAAGAAGATGAAGAACGGCCGCTGGGTATCTACCCGGAAGCGTAACGAGGTTATAGACATTCGCGTGTACAACTATGCGGCGCTGTTCCTTGGCGGTGTGGACCTTCAGCTGATCGCTGCAAGGGGTGAGCCGATGCACATGACGATGGACAGGCCGGCGAGAAAGAAAAGGCGTGTGATAAGCAGGGGGATACGGAGATGATGGTGGATTGTGGTGATTTGACTCGGTTGGATGT
>JAOZOG010000284.1 GCA_029933395.1 Sulfurovaceae bacterium
TCTCTCCCCACCCCATATGAGCGGCAAAGAGCAGCAGTATATTGCGGAAGTATTTGAGAGTAACTATATTGCGCCGCTTGGTTCCTTTGTCGATCGTTTCGAAGCGTCGATACGGGAATATACCGGAGCAAAATATGCTTTGGCTCTCTCATCTGCGACGGCAGGACTGCATCTGGCGCTTCGGGTATTGGGTATCGGTGAGGGGGATATTGTCCTGGCTTCGACCTTTACTTTTGTTGGTTCGGTCAACCCCATTCTTTACCAGCGGGCAAATCCTCTTTTTGTCGATAGTGATGAGAGTTGGAATCTCTCCCCCGAGCTACTGAAGAAGGCAATCGTCGCTGCTCCACAAAAGCCCAGGGCATTGATACTGACCCACCTTTATGGTCAAATGGCGAAGATTGACGAGATCGTTGAGATCTGCAAAGAGGAGGGGATCTATCTGATTGAGGATGCGGCTGAGTCGCTGGGAGCCGGTTTTGGCGGGAAGCAGAGCGGAACCTTTGGAGATTTGGGGGTCTACTCATTCAACGGCAATAAGATATTGACGACGAGCGGCGGCGGTATGCTGGTAAGCGATAATAAAGCATGGATCGAAAAGGCAAGATTCCTCTCTACACAGTCAAAAGAGTCTTTTATGCATTATGAGCACAAAGAGATTGGCTATAATTATCGGATGAGTAATGTATTGGCAGCAATCGGTGTGGCGCAGATGGAAGTATTGAAGGCGCGTGTAGAGAAGAAGCGTGAAATATTCTCGTGGTATCGGGAGGAGTTGTCGATGGTTGGGGAGATATCGTTTATGCCTGAAATTCCGAACAGTATAGGCAATCGCTGGTTGGCAACACTCACTTTTGACAAGTCGGATCCAATAGGGGTGATCAGGACACTGGAAAAAGAGAATATCGAAAGCCGCCCATTGTGGAAGCCGATGCATCTGCAGCCACTTTTTGAAAATGAGATGACAACAGTGGACGGAACAAGTGAAAGGCTTTATCAAAAAGGCATTTGCCTGCCAAGCGGAACGGCGATGCAGAGAGAGGATATTGCAAAAGTGTCTAAAATCATCAGAGGGTGCATAGAGCAATGAGTCTGCTGCGCCCCACATCTTTCAAGAGAGCACTTTTTTTTATTATTGCTGATTTAATATTGTCACTGATAACATTTTTCCTCTCCTATGAGCTGAGATTTAATTTTCACGTTGAAGCGGAGTTTTTTAACTCCTTTTGGCTGGCTTATGTGCTGTTGGTGGGATTGAAGATTGGCGCACTGCTTTTTTATAAGAGCTATTTTGTCGTCTGGCGATTTTTCAGTTTTGCTGACGCCAAAAATATTATTAAAGCACATGTAGTTGCCTATGGTATTTTTGCATTGATTCTTCTTCTGAACAAAGATCTGTTTGCTCCCTTTCCCAGAAGCGTCATTATTATTGATTTTTTTCTCTCACTGTTTGCCATAGGTACTTTGCGTGTCTTAAAACGTTTACTGACTGAAAGGCATCACTACTCCGGGGCGAAACCGACATTGATAGTGGGAGTGAGCAGTAGCACCTCTGCTATTATTCGTAATGCCATCGATGGAGAGATCCCCTACTATCCGATGGCGATCGCAGCATTGGAGACGGGCAAAAAGCACATCAACGGTTATATCAATAATCTGAAGATCTATGCTTTCGAGGATGCGGAAAAGATCGTAGCAGAAAAAGGAATCAAGACAGCCATTATTGCCAGAAAGCTTCCACAGGAAGCGTTGAAAAAAGTGGTCGGCCAGTTGAATGATCTTGGGGTGGCTGAGATCAAACAGGTAAAGTTTTTGGGTTCACAGTATGAAAAGCTGGAGGATCTCTCCATTGAAGATCTTTTGGCAAGGCATCCGCAGGATCTTGACGAGGTACGCATCGCCTCTTTTGTCAAAGGCAAGCGTATCCTGATCACGGGAGCAGGGGGGAGTATCGGTTCCGAGATAGCAAGGCAGTGCAAAGTATATGGTGCCAGCCACTTGACCCTGGTGGATAATGGAGAGTATAATCTCTATCGGATAGGAGAGGATATTCCAGATGCGAGACTGTCATTGATTTCAGTGGTAGAGAAGGACAGGCTGGGCAGGCTTTTTTCCGAGGAGAAACCGCAAATTGTTATCCATGCGGCAGCCTATAAACATGTGCCTCTTTGTGAAGAGAATATTGACGCGGCAATCAGAAATAATATTTTGGGAAGTAAAAATGTTATTGACCTGAGTATCGAAAATAATGTTCAAAAAGTAGTCTTGGTTTCAACAGACAAAGCCGTCCGGCCCACCAATGTCATGGGCGCCACGAAGCGGGTGACGGAGCTCTATGCCAGTAATGTCGATGCGCATAAAACAGAGATCGTGGCAGTTCGTTTCGGTAATGTTCTGGGGTCGAGCGGTTCGGTGATCCCTAAGTTCAAGCACCAGATCGAAACAGGCGGGCCGGTCACTGTGACAGACCCCGGGATCACGCGCTATTTTATGCTGATACCTGAAGCGTGCCAGTTGGTTCTACAGGCTGCTGCCATCGCCAAAGGAGGAGAGCTCTTCGTTCTCGATATGGGCAAACCGGTCAGGATTGTCGATTTGGCGGAACAGATGATCCGGCTCTATGGCAAGGCAGGCGAAGTGGAGATTGTTTATACCGGATTGCGTCCCGGGGAGAAACTGTATGAAGAGCTTCTGCTTGACGAGGATGATCAGCCAACCGGCTATCGATCTATTTTTGTAGCAAAACCCACCCATTACGATATTCATCAACTCGAAAGCGATATTGACAGGCTTTTGAAGAGTGAAGATAAAATTGCAGTATTGCAGAAAATTGTGCCAGAATTCATAAGAAAAGATACGATATAATTTTTATTATTAATATAAAGGATCGGGTATG
>JAOZOG010000285.1 GCA_029933395.1 Sulfurovaceae bacterium
TCCGATACGGTACCCAACCCTTCAGGTACTCTCTCGCTTTGGTCTTTTTCGGTGTCCCTGTATTCGCTGCCGTTGTCATCGCCTTTTATCGCCTTACTGCTCGAACTGGTATTTGTGCAGCGTGTCGCCACCGACCGGTGCACCGTGAATGACGACATGTGTTTCGTTGGCAAGATCCGGCCCGATCCGTTGAATCGAAAGCGGGTCTTTGACCTCATAGGACTGCTGAGCAGTCGCCTGTTGGGTTATGATCGCCGCTGTCGTCAATCCTGCAAGAATCGAGAGCAGGAGAACCGTTGCGATCAGCATACCGGCAATACCGTTAATTCCGAATGCGCTTCCTTGTTTTTCCATCTGTTACTCCTTATTCGCCGCGTGCAAGACTCAGGATATAGGTACCGACAGCTTTTTCCTGAATCGGTGTCAGGCGTCCTTTAAAGCTGACCATCGTACCGATGAATCCTTTTTTGCCGCGCTCGAGAACGTCGGCAACAAATGCAGGCGATCCGTATGTTGTCAAATCCGGTGCCATGCCACCCATGCCTTTGCCGTCGGGGCCGTGACAGCTTGCACATGCTGCAAACGATCCTGGCTGCTCACCCTTCATACCGCCGGCAACATACTCCGCAACCGCTTTCGCATCATCACCGCTGAGTACTCCGCCAGGCATTTCACCCATCGGATAACCGAGGCCCTTCGAACCGTTTTTAATCGTTTCGAGAACACCGGCTGCCGATCCCCAGACACTCAGGTCGGCCGCTTTGCCGCCCATTCCGTCTCCGGCAATACCGTGGCACGGTGCACACTGCACCAGATAGATGCCTTCGCCCATCGCCAGAAGTGTCTCTTTGTCGGCACTGGCCCATTTGCTCTCAAACTGCTGGGTATGTTCCGCAACCTCTTCGTTGTACTCTCCAATCTGGGAATATGCATTGACAGGATAGCCTGCCGTCCAGTACCAGAGTGCCCAGATCATTGTTCCGAGAAATGTATAGGCCCATCCGGAAGGCAACTCGTTTTTATATTCGCCGATGCCATCCCAGTTCTCTTCCGCGAGCTCACCCTCTGCCTTTTCAGTCTTCATCTGCTTGATGTATTTACCAGCGACATAGACCGTCAAGGCGACGATGATGACAGCAGCGGCCAGGGACATCTGGTTGACGTAATCCTGGAATATATTGGTATTCATTACTGCTCCTTGTTTTCTTTCGTCTCTTCTGTTCTGTTTTCGTTCGGCTCAACCGGCTTGGAATCGAGTTCGTCATCCAGCGCCAGTTTGCCATACTTCTCGTAATTCCGCGTGCCTTTTTTTTCTGCACGATAGAGATGCAGGATATAGGCGTACAAAATCACCGTCAAGAAGACTGTGAAGAAAAAGTATGCATACGCCTGCAATTCTCTGATATTTTCCACATCAATCCTTAATGCAGACCGTTCATGTAAGCGATGATAGCGACGATTTCAGGAATCTCTCCGCGTGCAACCGCATCTTTTACATCCTGGTTTTTCATATCGGCAGCAATCGCTTTCGCCTCTTCAAGTGCCGATTGTTTCGCCTCTTCCCAACTGCCAAGCTTGGTGAATCCCTCTTTGTCGTAAGGAACGTTAAAGACCTTTTTGACAGTCAGGGCTTCTGCATAGGCCGTTTCGATATCGGCGTTTTGCGTAAACATATGTTTATAGGACGGCATAATCGAACCCGGAACGACGGAAGTCGGCTCCCACATATGGTTTTCATGCCAGTCGGTCGTTCGGTATTCGCCGACACGGTGAAGATCCGGACCGGTCCGCTTTGAACCCCAGAGGAACGGACGATCATACGCATATTCGCCACTCAGGCTATATGGACCATAACGGTCGGTTTCAGACTTGAACGGACGGATCAGCTGCGAATGGCATGCATTACAGCTGTCTTTGATATAGACATGTCGCCCCGCAAGCTGAAGTACAGTGTACGGCTGTTTCCCGGCAATCGGGCGAGAAGCCTGTGCAAAATCCGGTACGATCTCGATCAGACCGGCGAAGGCAATAACAAGAAAGACACCTACTGAAAAAAGAAACGGTTGTTTTTCTAACCAATGAAACATATCCTATCCTCCTTATGCGCCCATCGGCGATGCAAATGCAGGCTCTTTTTCAAGAACTTTGTCACTTGCCATCGTTTTGTAGAAGTTGTAAGCCCACATGAAGAGACCGACAACAAAGAGCAGACCACCGATAGCACGAATCGTATAGTACGGATGCAGAACGGTTACCGTATCGATGAAGCTGTATGCAAGGTTGCCGTACTGGTCAACCGCACGCCACATCATACCCTGTGTAATACCCGCAATCCACATGCTGGAGAAGTAGAGAACAATACCGGTTGTCTGAATCCAGAACTGCATCTCCATCAGTTTTTTGCTATAGATTTCACGTTTATAGAAGCGCGGTGCCATATGCAGAGAACCGGCAATAATCATAAAGGCAACCCAACCGAGTGTACCATCATGGACGTGTCCCGGAATCCAGTCGGTGAAGTGAGCCAGGGCATTAACCGATTTGATAGACTGAATTGGACCTTCCAGTGTCGACAACATATAGAATGTAGAGGCCAAAATCATAAATTTGATCAGCGGAGACTCTTTCAGCTGATTCCACTCACCTTTCATCGTCAACAGCATGTTGATCGCAGATCCCCATGACGGAAGAATCAGGACAATAGAGAAAATAGAACCCATTGTCTGCATCCAATCCGGAACCGTCGAATAGATCAGATGGTGTCCACCAGCCCAGAGATAGACGAACATCAGTCCCCAGAAAGAGAGAAGAGAGAGTTTATACGAGAAAACCGGCTGGCCGGACTCTTTCGGAAGATAGTAGTAGATCATTGCGATGATCGGAACGGTAAAGAC
>JAOZOG010000058.1:0-2618 GCA_029933395.1 Sulfurovaceae bacterium
GTGCTAATCCAAAATATTATCAAAAAATTCAACTATCCGATCCTCAAGCCAATATTTTGGATCGATAAGATTGCCGCTGACAAACCCTACATGTCCTCCATGTCGATACACTTCAAGCGCAACCCTATCTGAAAGTTCAGAGGCATCAGGCAGGACCTCCTCTGTCATAAAGGGGTCGTCAAGTGCCTGAATGATCAATGTGGGTATCTCGATATATTTCAAAAACTGCCTGGCACTTGAGCGGCGATAGTACTCATCGGCAGAACTGAAGCCATGAATCGGAGCGGTATAGGCATCGTCAAAAGCGCAGAAAGTATCGAGTTTCCCTATCGCCTCACGCTCCAGTCCGATCAACTCACTGATCGGATGGCTGTCGTATTTTCGCTCCAGTGCCCTCTTGAGGTCGCGAAGAAGATAGTTTTGATAGAGCCTGGAAAATCCCTTCTCCATACGCTTTGCACTGATCTCCAACTGAAGCGGCGCAGAGATGGATACAGCAGCTTCCAAAGGCGAGTCGCTCCCCTGCTCCCCCAGAAGCTTCAGCAGCATATTGCCTCCCAGCGAGTAGCCTGCGGCATAGAGAGGTGACCCCGGGTATTGGGTTTTCAGGTGCTTCAGCCATGCCAGAGCATCTGCCGTATCGCCACTGTGGTAAGACCGGGGAAGGCGATTTTCCCTGCCGGAGCAGCCCCTGAAGTGCATCAGCACCGAACTGTACCCCACCTTGTACAATGCATGCATTATTCCCTGTATATAGGGGGAATGAAATGAACCCTGCAAACCATGAAATAGTACAACAATCGGCTTCTTCGATCCGGGTCCCGGCCTGTGGTGCCAGTAACACTCGGTGAAATCGCCATCGTCGAATTCGAAAGTTTCGATCTCTACATCGGGCAGAGATTGCCTCCTGAAAAGTGCGGCAAATAGTGTTTGAAGATGGGCACTCTTCAGACAAAAAGCAGGTTTGAACGGTCTGGTTTTCATTTTTTTCTTCAATAAGTTCATAAGATAGATGGAATTATAAAAAAGATATGATAATCAATAGCACATTATCAAGGAATACTTTATGCACACTATAGCAAAAATAGTATTGTTATCCACACTGCTTCTGCTTGGCGGATGCAAGATGTCAGACCTCTCCTACCAAAAAGGCCACCTGAGCATACAGGTGAACGATAAGCATTTGCAAATAAGCGGAAGGCCGACTTTTCGTCACACGGACAGTTTTGGCAATCTCTATCTCACGCAGGAGATGCTCAGGCTCAAAAACGGAAATCAGGTCGCATACGAAAGGGCATCCACCGACCCGCTTTATGAGTTCAACCTGACGCCTGTGCAGACCATCAAAGCTCTCTTCCATGCCAGAAGCGTCAATGTCATCTATTTTCAAAGCTCTTTCTACCTGGCCCAGCTGATATTATGGGATGGCGGCGTGCTCAATCTGGCAATGGAACAGTTCGATGATCAAAGATTGACCTTTGTATATGGTATGCCCACTTCACAGATGCGCAAACTGCTCAGAGAACTCGATGCACCGGACGTGCAGAGTCCTATGATAGAAAGGGTGATCACGCTGCCAAAAAACAGCCACACTTTTCTCACTCACTGGAGTGTCCAATTGGTTCAATTGACACCACTGATCACACCGTTGCGCTACAATATGGGACTGTTTTTTTAATCCGGATCAGGCATCTTTTTTGAAGATCATATCCTTCACCTCTTTGCCGATCGCTTCGGCTACGACGTTGCATTTGATGATGAAAAGAAAATAGATATCACGCTCCGCCTGCCGGTAGAGGCTTTCGAAATTCCCCATCCCTTTTGCCAGAACGATATCGGCGCGGTCAAAAATCTCCCTTGAGGCAGCGTTGGCCTCGGCCAGATCATATCCGGGGGTTTCGACACCGGTATCGACGATCTGCGCCACATCGGCAAGAATCTCAGCCTCTTTGCTCGTCACATCGTTGATGATTGGCGCACCCCTCACGAAATAGTAGACTTTCAGATCATACTCTCTGCGTATCATTTCAATCAGCAGTTTGTCGAAAATATGCTCTCCCGTATTGTCTCCGATGATGACCAGTTCTTTTGCGCTCTGGAGTGCCTGAATGAAACGGTCACTGTCATCGATCGCAAACGAGAAGGCAAAATGTTTTTCGATCGTCTCCTGCAGATCGAACTGATTCTGCGCACCAAAGTCGATGACATTACCGATCACCGAGAGTTTCAATGCATCAGGTATCGTCTGCACAAAGGAGGTATCGACCCTCATCGCCTCTTCGGTTGCCCGCTCTTTGGCCAATGCGACAGGATCCTCTATGCCGGTGATCTCTGCAATCGACTGATAGATATCCTTGGCAATCTGAGGCGGTGTATAGCTGAGATCATGATCGATCAGTATCGCAGCAGTTCGATCGAGTACTTTTTTGCTCGTCTCGTCATCGAGTTCCAGAAGCTTGGAGACCTTCAGGCTCTGATTGAGCAGACAGCCGATACAGTCCGGTTTGATATGCATGAGTGCGGTACTCCTTTTTTGGGCAGATTGTAGCACACTATGATACACAAAAGAGCTATTTGACTATTGATATTATTAAATATATATCTTTGTTTCGGATAAT
>JAOZOG010000058.1:2718-11102 GCA_029933395.1 Sulfurovaceae bacterium
CTATAGATATGTAAGGAGTAAAGGTATGGTACGGAAAATAGTGGTTCTATTTGTAATGCTGGCAACGTTGTTGCTCGCTGTAGAAAACAAAAGTACGCTCGACCCCTGTCAGATTTTGACGAAACAGGAAGCGGAAAAGGTACTCGGAACAAAAATGCAGGAGGGGAGAGTGAGCAAAAGCGGTGCTGTTTTCGGCACAATCAGCTGCAGCTACTACAGTGTCGATCGCTTCGATAAGTCTGCCAGTATCACACTGACGATAGGAACGTCTGATTTTATGAAAGCGAACGATGCCGTCTTCGAATCAGCCAAAGAGAAGTATGAAAAAGAGAAAAATGCCTACCTTGAGGCACTCAAACGTCAAAAGAAAACCGATACTTTCCTGCCGATTCATGGTTTGGGTGAGGATGCCTACTGGGGAACCGTTGCGCTCAATATCCTGAAAGGTGATACCTATATCAATATCAGGGTCTCGGCAACCAGTGGGATGCGCGCCAAAAGCTCTCAGGAGATGGAAAAAATGGTCAAAGAGAGAAATCTTGCCGTCTCCAAAGAGTTTGCAAAAATCATACTGCCCAAACTCGAAAAACAGTGACCGTGCTCCAAAACAGTTATGAGCTGCTCTACGCACTCAAAAAAAGTGGCTACCTCAAAAGTGATCGCGATCCTCTCTGGTGGCCAAACAGCGGTACACCCGAAGTGATCTTCGGTGCGATACTCACCCAACAATCCAGATGGGAAAACGTGGAGACTTCTCTGGAGCAGCTCAAAAAAACAGGGATCGGTTCGATCGAAGCACTGGCGGAAGCGACTCTTCCACAAATCATCGAGGCGATCAAGCCCAGCGGTTTTTACAATACCAAAGCCGAGAGACTGCGAAAACTCTGTCGGAACATACTGGAGGATTTCGGCGACTTTGGAATCTTTCGCGCAGAGGTTGACAGGTCTTGGCTTCTGAAGCAGAAGGGGATCGGTATGGAGAGTGCCGATTCGATTCTCTGCTATGCCTGCGGTAGAGAAGCCTTCGTTGTTGACAGCTATACTGCCAGACTACTCGCAGCGTTTGGCTTTCATTTCGATCACTATGAAGCGATTCAGGAGTGGATGGTCGATGGACTGGAGGCACATTACGACAAGGTCGTAGAACTTTATGGCGAAGAGATACCGCCTGGTCGACTCTATGCCCGCCTTCACGGCAAAATCGTCGAGTTTGCCAAAGATGCCATACGGGGCAAACAGGTCGATCTGAGTTCTCTGCTCCCTTATATTGTATAAGGGCACTTCTAAAAATAACCACCTTTACTACTTCGACAAACAAGAGAGGAGAACTCCTCCTTGAATCATGCATTACACAATGTAATCACTATAGATACTGCCTCCAAAATACGATATACTCCCAAAAGAAATAAATAGCACAAAACTACGAAGGTAAAAGATGGATAATCTATATGAATATTTACCTGTCATCGTCGCGGCACTGGTGGGAGGTCTGCTGGTCTGGATCGTGGGTCTCGTCACACTCAAGCAAAAATACGAAACTGAGCGGGAGAATCAGCTTAGAGAATTGGGGGCTGTCATCGCATCTCTTGAGGAGAAACTGGAAAGAAGCGAAAAGCGTCACGATGAGACACTGCTCCTGCTGGAGAAAAACGAAAGAGAACTCCGCGAGATGACCGACCGGACGATCGCCCTCGACCAGCAAAATGCGATCTATCAGGAACGTATCAGCGGGCTGAATGACAAAGTGGCAGATCTTGAGCAGCTTCAGAGTGACTACACTTCCCTCAAAGAGAGATATGCACAAAGCAAGCTCGAACTGAGCACCGCACTCACTGCGGCAGAGTCCAGCCTGCAGGAGCACGAAAACTATTTGATCACACTGCGCGAAGAAGCGAAAAACGATCAAGAGAAAAACGAGCGGCTTCAGAGCAGTCTCTCCGAAGCACAGAGCCGTATCGCAGAACTTGAAACACTGCTAGAAAGTCTCCAGAGAGAGAGTAGAGAGAAACTGCTGCTGCTCGAAAAGAACAGAGAGCAGATGAAGTTGGAGTTCAAAGCGCTTGCCGATACGATCCTCAAAGACAATTCCGAACGATTCTCCACACAAAACAACCAGAAACTCGATGAGATGATCACACCGATCCGCGAACAGTTCGATGCCTTCAAAAAACAGATCAACGATGTCTATATCAAAGAGACAAAAGAGCGTTCGGCACTCCAGGGAGAGATCAGGCTGATCAAAGAGCTGAACGAACAGATGCGAAAAGATGCGAAAAATCTGACCAACGCGCTCAAGGGAGAAAGTAAGACGCAGGGGATCTGGGGAGAGATGATTCTCGAACGGGTACTGGAAAACTCCGGCCTGAGAGAGGGCGAATCCTACAAGCGGGAGGTCAGCCTGGAGCACGAGAGCGATCATACGCGATACCGGCCCGATGTCATCGTCTACCTTCCGGATAAGCGGGAGATCATCATCGACGCCAAAACATCACTACGTGCCTATGAACAGTATATCTCTTCGGAGGACGAGGAGCAGAAAAAGCTTTTTGCCGATCAGCATATCGCTTCTGTCAAAAAACATGTCAAAGAGCTCAGCGACAAAGACTATACCGGACTCAAAGGGGTGGAGACGCTGGACTTTATCTTTATGTTCGTACCGGTCGAGAGTGCTCTGCTGATGGCAATGGAGTATGATCCCGGTATCTTCGACTTCGCATTCAAAAGAAATGTGATTCTGGTGGGGCCTACGACACTGATGGTAGCTCTGAGAGCGGTTGAGAATACCTGGAAACAGGAGCATCAGCAACGCAATGCTATGGAGATCGCCAAACGGGCCGGGCTTCTCTATGATAAGTTTGTCGGATTCGTAGAGAGTGTGGACAAACTGGGAAAACAGATCAATACCGTTCAGAAGACCTACGAAGAGACCTATGCGAGGCTCCATACAGGTGCAGGCAGCCTCACAGGACAGTTTCTCAAACTCGAAAAACTGGGTGCTGCCGCCAGCAAACGCCTGCCTGAGCACGTTTTGAGGGAAATTGAGGAATAAACTGAAAAAATATCGGAAAGTAAAGCTTGCGCTAATAAAAAGCTGCTATAATACATCCGATGAAAGATGAGGTGTGAGTTCATCTTTAGTGTGACAGTAAGTGTTCTGCTAGACCGAAAGACTCTCCGATTTTGATTCCACTTTGTAATAAAAGTGCATTTCCCTATATAAAGGTACAACAATGGCAGAATTGCTTAACGGAACCGTAAAATGGTTCAACGACGAAAAAGGTTATGGATTTATCCAGCAAGAAAATGGCGGTAGTGATGTATTCGTTCACTTCAGACAAGTCAACAGCACAGGTCCTGGACGTATCTCATTGGCAGAAGGCCAGAGAGTAACATTCGAGGTCGGTGAAGGCCAAAAAGGTCCTCAAGCTGAAAACGTAACACCTCTCTAGGTTGTTACCCGGGCAGATTCTATCTGCCTGGAATTTTTCCACATTCCCCTATCTTTTTTTCCAACAACCCGCTATAATACGCAAAATTTTCTACAAATACGAAACATTCTTCAGATAAGTCACATTTATCCCAAGTTTACGGTACAACACAATATTGTTTCCCGAATGATATAGTATTGGATGAAAATATACATAATATCAACAAGAAAGAGACATATGAAATTTACCGATTTTAACTTCAAACCAACTATCCAGCAGGCGATCGACGAAGCCGGATTCAAAGAACCGAGTCCGGTACAAAAAGAGGCGATACCTCTGGTGCTCGAAGGGCATGACATCATCGCACAGGCACAAACCGGCACAGGAAAGACTGCTGCCTTTGGTCTGCCGATTATGAACCAGATGAAATCAGACGGAAGCGTCGAAGGATTGGTCATCGTACCGACACGTGAACTGGCGATGCAGGTGAGTGACGAACTGTACCGATTTGGCAAACTCTCTGGACTCAAGACAGCGACTGTTTACGGCGGCACAGCTTACGGCAAGCAGATTGACCGTATCAGACAGGCATCTATCATCGTCGCCACACCCGGAAGACTGCAGGATCTCCTGATGAGCGGCAGGATCACGATCAAGCCGCAATTCGTTGTATTGGACGAGGCAGATGAGATGCTCGATATGGGTTTCCTCGACGAGATCAAGAATATCTTCACCTTTTTGCCCAGTGAGCGTCAAACCCTGATGTTCTCCGCAACCATGCCCAAAGCGATCCGCCGCCTTGCCGAAGAGATCCTCAAGAGTCCCAAAACGGTCTCCATCACCAAGTCAGAAAGTACCAATACCAATATTACGCAGCACTATTATGTCGTGCAGGAGAGAGAGAGGGACGATGCACTGGTGCGACTGATCGATTACAAGAACCCCGGCAAATGTATCATCTTCTGCCGTATGAAAAAAGAGGTGGACAGACTGGTTTCGCACCTCACTTCCCAGGGCTTCAAAGTCAGCGGACTACATGGAGACATGGAGCAAAAACAGCGTGAAGTCACCATCCGCGGCTTCAAGCAGGGCGGTATCGATATCTTCGTCGCAACCGATGTGGCAGCACGCGGACTGGATGTCAACGATGTCACCCACGTCTTCAACTACCATATTCCCTTCGATTCGGAGAGCTATGTGCATCGTATCGGCCGTACCGGAAGAGCAGGCAAAACAGGTGAAGCGATCACGCTGGTCACTCCGAGCGAACTCCGCACGATCAAGCGAATCGAAAAAGATGTCGGTACCAAGATGGTAACACAGGTCATCCCCACACGCCTCGAAGTTCAAAACAGCAAAGCGGATGAGCTGATCGCAAATATTGCGGGTACTGAGATCACGCAGAGTGGTATCGACCTGGTCAAGACACTGCAGCACGACCTCGATATCGTCACGATCGCACACCTTCTCGCTTCAAAGCTGCAGGAGAAACACGATATCAAAGGCAAAGAGCATATCGGCTTGGGACTCGAGGAGATCGAACTGCTGATCCAGAGAGCGATGCAAAGCAGAGGGAACGACCGCGGTAGAGGCGGACAGAGACGTAGACGTCCCGGCGGCGGCAACAGAAGCAATAGAAATCACAGAAGCAGTCGCGGTAGCAGTGGGCATCGCGGCAAGAGAAGCAATAAACCACGACAAGATTAGGTATACTTTCGATACCTAAAATTTACGTAGAAGTTACACATGGTGGATAAAATCCACCACCCAAGATGCGCAAATATTTATGACGGTGGATTTTATCCACCCTACGGGGATACCAATCAATGAAAAAGGAATACATTGAAACTATTGGTCTCAGCACTCGAACCCTCCTCTAACCTGCATCTCAGAGAGGTACTAAAATATCTCCCTGATGTAGAACTTCTGGGAATCTTCGACCAGTCTCTGGGAGAGCCACTTCACGATATCAGCCAGATGGCAGTCATGGGTGTCAGCGACGCACTCAAAAAACTGCGATGGTTCTACAAAGTGGCGGATGAGATGGTGGCGATTGCTGCGCAGGCGGACAAAATCCTGCTTATGGATGGTTCCGGTTTCAATCTTCCTCTGGCAAAAAAACTCAAAAAAGCGCATCCTGACATAGAGATTATCTATTATATCCTTCCACAGGTCTGGGTCAGCCGCCCCAAGAGGGTCAAAAAACTGGAAGCCTACTGCGACAGGTTGCTGGGTATTCTCCCTTTCGAAATCGACTACTACAGCCAAAAAGCCGAGTATGTCGGCCACCCTCTTCTCGATGAAATTACTGTACAAAAAGAGTGCATCAGCACAAAAGCTTCCAATGAAACCATCGCTTATCTTCCGGGGAGTCGAAGTGGTGAGATCACTCGTCTGATGCCACTCTACAGAGAGCTGTGGAAAAGGCTTGATCAACACCAGGCCATTCTGGTTGTCCCACCCTCCTTTTCGCAGGATCGCATCGACGAACTCTATGGTGATATCAGCGGTTTTGAAATCTCACGTAATACACACGATGCACTCTATCATGCGGATTTCGCCTACATCTGCAGTGGCACGGCGACACTCGAAGCCGCCCTGATCGGTACGCCGTTTACCCTCAACTATATTGCCAAGAGAGTAGATTTTTTCATCGGAACCAAACTGCTTGGAATCAAGCAGGCCGGACTCGCCAATATCATTCTGACGCACCACGATGCTACGACGCTCCATAACGAACTGCTCCAAAAAGAGGTGACGCTCGATGCGCTCGTAGCTGAATATCACCATACCGATCGTGAAATTTTTCAACAAAAAGCTCAGGAGCTCAGAGCCTACCTGGGGCACGGCAGCAGCCAGAAGGTCGCCAATATTATCCTGGAAAATACTAATTAATATGAACATTTGCCTGCTCTTCACTCTTCACTCTTCACTCTTCACTGCTCTCCCTTGGAGAGCACAATGTTAGTCCACATCTGCTGCTCCGTCGACAGCCACTACTTCCTGCAAAAACTTCGGGAGGAGTATCCGGATGAAAAACTGACTGGCTTCTTCTATGATCCCAATATCCACCCCTACAGCGAATATCAGCTGCGTCTTCTCGACGTGAAACGCTCGTGCAAAATGCTGGGTATACCGTTGATCGAGGGAGAGTACGATACGGAGGGGTGGCTCAAGGCGGTCAGAGGACTGGAGCATGAACCCGAGAAGGGAGCCCGTTGTTCTGTCTGTTTCGACCGACGCTTCGAAGTAACTGCGCAAAAAGCACAATCACTGGGAGAGGTGCGTTTCACCTCTACCCTCCTGACCAGCCCAAAAAAATCACTAAAACAACTCCAGTCGGCAGGAGAATCGCTGGCTGAGAAATATGGGTTGACCTTTCTGGCTCCCGACTACCGCAAAGTTTCGGGCACGCAGGAGCAGAACAGGATGGCGAAGGAGGATGCACTCTACCGGCAGGATTACTGCGGCTGTCTCTTTGGCCTGACGATGCAACGCGAACAGCAGAAGAGACTTGCCGACGAACTCTTCGTGCCGATCTCCAGGCAGATACAGCCTGAATCGATCGAGTCCCGCATCGCACTCTATGAAAAACGCTGGGAATATGAGACGCGATCCATACCGCACAAGATCATCAAACAGCGTTTTCTCAACTGGAGACTGAAAGAGGGGCTGTTGCGGATACAAAAAAGGGTTGTCCCAGCGCATTTCCTCCCCTACTCTACGCTCAAAAGTGGCTACAGCAGAGGCAAAATCGAATATCATATCGATCAAATACACTATATGAACCGGGATGAAGTGCGCTTCATTACGCTGGCGTACTACAATCAGCTGTGCGGCAGCAGCTACAACTCTCTCAAAGAGCTGATCTTCTCCCCTCCCCCCTTCGAAACCGAACTACAGATACGTCGCATCATCGAACCGGAATTCTATTCGCTTTCAGCAGTACTGATAGTCGATGAAATACCAACGAAAAAAATAGAAATTCTCTGCAAAAGCGAAACCTATAGTGACGTTCGGGAAGTTCTTCTCAGGCTTCCAAAACAAGCGTAAGAATTTTGGGTAGTTTTTATCTATTTTCAGATAGAATATATTGCTTAATTTATCACTAAAGGTCTTTAAATTGTTATTTGATGTTGTAGAAATCCAAAAAATACTTCCCCACCGCTATCCTTTTCTCCTGCTCGACAGAATCACGGCATTGACCAATGGCGAATCGATCGAAGGATACAAAAACGTATCGATTTCCGAGCCGGTTTTCCAGGGACATTTTCCCGACCATCCTATCTATCCCGGTGTAATGATCATCGAGGGAATGGCTCAGGCCGGAGGCGTCCTTGCTTTCCAGAGCCTTCCCGAAGAGGAGAAAGAGCAAGCAGACAGCAAAGTTGTCTATTTTATGAGTATCGATAAGGCAAAATTCAGATCACCGGTCACACCCGGAGACAAGCTTGTCTACAAACTCGACGTTATCAAGAACAAGGGACGCGTCTGGCATCTCGACGGCAAGGCTTATGTGGATGACAAGATCGTTGCCCAGGCCGAACTCAAAGCGATGATCGTTGATAAGTGAGGCGGTAAATTTGAAACAAAAAATCCACCCCAGCACCATTATCGAAGAGGGAGCTGTCATCGGTGACGATGTTGAGATCGGCCCCTTCTGCCATATCACGGGAAAAGTCGTAATCGGCAGCGGAACGACCATCGCTTCCCATGTTTTGATCGAAGGGGATACGAAGATCGGGGAGAACAACCGCATTTTTGCACACTCTGCTATCGGAACGATTCCCCAGGATCTGAAATATAACGGCGAAGCGGTTCAGTTGATCATCGGGGACAACAACACGATTAGAGAGTTCGCGCAGATCAATCCCGGAACGGAAGGTGGTGGACGGGTCACGAAAATCGGCAATGACAATCTCCTGATGGGCTATGTCCATGTCGGACATGATGTCC
>JAOZOG010000059.1:0-2462 GCA_029933395.1 Sulfurovaceae bacterium
CTCTAGCTACGCCTTAGGAGGGCACTGCTTTATCCAGTTAAGCGATGGGGACTAAAAGGTGAAGTGTTCGCCGAGATAGTGCTTTCGGACATTTTTGTCCTGGGCGATCTCGTCGCTGCTTCCGGCGGCGAGCATTTCGCCGTTGCGCATCACATAGGCACGGTCACAGATGCCCAGTGTCTCGCGGACATTGTGGTCTGTGATCAGGATGCCCATATCCAGTTCGACCAGCTGCCGGATGATATTCTGAATATCGAGTACCGCGATTGGGTCGATACCGGCGAACGGTTCATCGAGCAGGAGAAACTTGGGTTCTCCCACCAGCGCACGTGCGATCTCGACACGTCGTCTCTCTCCACCACTCAGGCGAATACCCAGACGGCTTCGGATCGGGCCGATATTGAACACTTCCAATAGTTTGTCGATACGTGAATACATATCTTTTTTATCGATTTTGAGTGCGCCTGCTGCCATCAGGAGATTCTCTTCGACCGTCAAGTCTTTGAAGACACTCGACTCTTGGGGCAGATAGCCGATCCCGGCTTTGGCGCGTGAACTGAGTGGAAGATGGGTAATCGATTTGCCGTCGATCATCACCTCACCCTCTGTCGCATCGGTCAAGCCGCAGATCATATAGAAACAGGTCGTTTTCCCGGCTCCGTTTGGGCCGAGAAGGCCGACCACCTCTTTGCTCTTCACCATCAGCGAGATATCATACACGATCTGCGTCTTCTTGATAATCTTGACAAGATGATTGGCTTCCAGTGTATGCATTCAAACCTCGATGATATAATTCCGGCCCTCACCCGAAGGTGTGATCGAAATCGAAGCGGTATTATACCCGGCATTCGCTAAAAAGCTTTTGAGGGACTCATCGGCCCACTCTATCATGTGCCATCCCTCTTCATCAAATGCCTCGTGCAGCCCCAATTCAAAAAAGGCTTCATTCTCGATACGGTAGAGGTCATAATGAAACAGCTTTTCGCCGTAGCACTGCTGGAGAGAGAAAGTGGGAGAAGTCACACCCGACTCAATACCACGTGCTTTTGCTATGGCGGAAGTAAGGGTTGTTTTGCCTGCTGCGAGATCGCCTGTCAGGAAGATGATGGCATTGGTCGGAACATGACTCTCCAGAAAGGAGACAACCTTTCCCAGTTCATCCAGAGAAGCCGTTATCTCTTTTTTCATCTATATCTTGCCGTTTGCAAGTTTCTGACTGATCTCTGCGATCAGCTTGGTGTGTTCTGCTGCCTTGCCGCTGTCCAGCGCATCGGCCGCCATCTCTTTGGCCTCCTGAAGATCTCTTGCTTTGCCATCGGTGAAGAGGGCGAACATGGCGTTGATCAGGACGATATCTCTTTTGGGTCCCCGCTCTTCACCGTTGAAGATCTCCCGGGTGATTTGTGCATTCTCTGTTGCATCGCCACCGAGTATCGTCTCCCTGGGCGCAAGTTTGAATCCGTAGGCCTCCGGGTCGATGATGCCTTCGGAAATATGGTTCGCTTCCACGTAGGCGAAAGGCGTTACGGCTGAAATAGAGATCTCATCCATCCCATCACTGCTGCTGACGACATGTGCTCTTTTGGCACCCAGCTCCAGAAGTGCTCTGGCCATCACTTCGATATAGGAAGGGTCAAAGACACCCAGCAGGTATTTTCTCGCACCGGCAGGGTTGGTCAGGGGGCCCAGAAGGTTGAAAATCGTGCGGTGATTGATCGATTTTCGTATCGGCATGATATGCTTCATTGCAGGGTGGTGATGCATCGCGAAGATGAAGCAGAAGCCTGTCTCTTCCAGCATTGTCACCTGTTTTTCAGGGGGAAGATCGAGATTGATCCCCAGCGCTTCGAGCAGGTCGGCAGAGCCGGAGTTGCTGGTGATACTTCGGTTACCGTGCTTGGCGACTATCGAGCCCAGTGAAGCCAGGAGCAGTGAAACAGTCGAAGAGATATTGAAGCTCCCACTTTTGTCACCACCCGTTCCTACGATATCGATCGCCTTCTCCTTCAGTTCACTTGAGAGTGGCAGCTTTATCGAGTGCATGCGCATGACATAGGCGGCATCCGCGATATCCTCCGCACTCTCACCCTTCTTATAAAGCGAGATCAGAAAATCCCGTGCCTCGGTATCAGACATTTGATGACTGAAAAGTCTCTCGAACTGTTCCTGTGTATTCATTTTTGCTCCGTTTTTGTATCAGGCATAACTAATCACTTTTTAATTTGGGGCTTGAAGAAAATCAAGCACTTCTCCTCTGCAGGTTTTGCCTTCGAATATTTGGAAAATAGTATACCATTTTCTCTAAAAGATTTACAGGGGTAAAATACTGTTTTTGTCGGTATCAGTTTGTTTCCTGTTAAAGAATCTTTTATGAGGTACTTATGAATAGAATAAATTGGACAAAAAACAGTCCTGGCAATTTGGAGAACGAAAATAAAAGCTGGTATAATCATTCCAGTTGT
>JAOZOG010000059.1:2562-11031 GCA_029933395.1 Sulfurovaceae bacterium
TGGCGGTTGCCGACACTCAAGGAGTCCTATACGATCGTCGATCTGACGCGCGATAGACCGGCGCTCAAAAAAGGATTCGAGATACGTATCGATGAAAAATTCTGGACATCGACGCTTTTTGTGGACCATCCCGAGAAAGAGGCTTGGCGACTCTCGATGAGCTATGGAGAAGCGGAACCCTATCGAAAAAGCCGCACCTATCATGTGCGCTGTGTCAGAGGCAATCCGGTCCACTGATGAAGATCTGATATGAAGACAAAGGAAGATATGCTCCAATCCCAAAACTGTACGATCAAAAATGTTCTGCGGGAAGCACTTGGCTATAAAAATGCACTGATCAAAGGGAATCTGGTAGCGATCGTCGCTACACTGATCACTGTGGTGATTCCACTCTTCATCCCTGTACTGGTCGACGAGTTGCTGCTGCATAACGGTGATGAGATGACGGGGTGGGTGAGAGATCACCTCTTTGCGATGACACTGAGCGGCTATGTGTTCTTTTTCCTGATATTGACACTGGTATTGCGCACGGCAGGATTTCTGCTCAATGTACTGCAGGTCAAAACTTTCCTGGGCGTCTCCAAAGATATCTCTTTCAAACTGCGCAGAAGAGCGGTAGAGCATCTCGAGAAAGTCTCTCTCAAAGAGTATGAGATGGTCTCTCCCGGAGCGGTAACCTCCAAATTGGTCACCGATGTCAACACGGTAGACAGTTTCATCGGGACGACCGTGAGCAAATTTATCATCTCGATTCTGACACTGCTCTTTACGGCGGTCGTTTTGTTGCTGATACACTGGGAGCTTGCGATTTTTATTCTGATCACCAATCCAATTGTCGTCTTTTTTACTGCGAAACTGGCACGGAATGTGGGAAAACTCAAGCGCAAGGAAAATGGCGCAGTCGAACTCTTCCAGTCTTCGCTCAATGAGACGCTGGAGCTGTTTCATCAGATCAAAGCGGCCAACAAAGAGGTCTTTTTCTTCTCCCGGATCAGTGACCAGGCAGAATCGCTCCGGGATACATCCATCGCGTTTGGTTGGAAGAGCGACAGGGCGATCCGCCTCTCATTTCTCGTCTTTCTGGGTGGCTATGAGATCTTTCGTGCGGTGAGTATTCTGGCGGTTGCCTACAGTGATTTGAGTGTCGGATTGATGCTGGCGATTTTTGGCTATCTCTGGATTATGATGACACCGACGCAGGATATCATCAACTTTCAATACGCCTTTGCCAATGCCAAAGCTGCCTGCAAACGTATCAATACGATCTTTGCTATGGAGAGAGAACCGGTGGTAGCGCATCCGAAAGATCCCTTCATCGAGATGGAAGCTGTCTCGATCGAGGTGAAGGATCTGAATTTTGCCTACTTTCCCGACAAACCGATCCTCAAATCCGTCTCACTCTCTATCCCCCGGGGCGCAAAGGTGGCACTGGTGGGTGCCAGCGGCAGCGGAAAAACCACACTGGCGAATATACTGGTAGGATTCTATCCTGTGACAGAGGGTGAAATCCTCTATAATGGCGTTTCAGAAAAAGAGATCGATTTGGCGACGATCCGCTCCAATATCCATCTTATCTTACAGCATCCTAAACTCTTTAATGATACAATGCTGTTTAATCTGACACTGGGAAAAGCACACAGTGAAGAGGAGATCCGCAGGGCGCTTCATATCGCTCAGCTGGATGAGGTGGTAGCGTACCTGCATGAAGGGCTGGAGACACTGGTCGGTAAAGACGGGATCAAACTGAGCGGCGGACAGCGCCAGCGTGTAGCGATCGCGAGAATGGTCTTGAGTGACCCCAAAGTCGTCATATTGGACGAATCGACTTCCGCATTGGATATCCATACGGAGAGCAGGCTTTTCGAGGCATTGACAGAATTTCTGGCGAAGAAGACGGTGATCACAATCGCACACCGCATCAGTACGATCAAGAGTGCAGAGTTGGTCTATGTACTCGAA
This sequence comes from Sulfurovaceae bacterium, assembly GCA_029933395.1. Classification (GTDB taxonomy): domain Bacteria; phylum Campylobacterota; class Campylobacteria; order Campylobacterales; family Sulfurovaceae; genus SZUA-451. Next base: position 4,522 of record JAOZOG010000059.1, read on the forward strand.
AACGGAGAGGTGGCGGACAGTGGATCGCCGCAGGAGTTGATGGAGAAAGATAGCAGCTATTTTAGCAGTATGATTTGATTTGGAAGGATAAGTTTGGATATTTTGCAGGCGATAATCATCGGGATTATCGAGGGTTTTACAGAGTTTTTGCCTATCTCATCGACAGGCCATATGATCGTAGCGGGAAAATTTCTGGGGATTGAAGAGACAGCACTCGTCAAAGCCTATGAAGTGATCATTCAGTTTGCCGCGATACTGGCTGTGATGTTGATCTATCGGGACAAATTGAGTTTTACGAAAATCGAACTCTGGAAAAAGCTGATACTGGCTTTCTTACCGATTGCTATTGTCGGGTATCTTTTCAAGGATCAAATCAAAGTACTCTTCTCTGTCGAAGTGGTCGCTACGATGTTTATTGTCGGCGGAATTGTCTTCTTGTTTGCAGAGTACTACTACAGGGAGGAGAAGAGCTATACGGTCGATGTCGAAGCGGTGAGTTATCGGCAGGCACTCTGGGTAGGTATCGCACAGGTCTTCTCTCTGGTGCCGGGGACGAGCAGGGCAGGTGCTACGATCATAGGAGGACTGTTGACTGGTCTGGATCGCAAAAGCAGCGCAGAGTTCTCTTTCCTTCTTGCGATTCCCGTGATGACTGCGGTGAGTGGATACGATCTTCTCAAGCACTATCAGGATTTTGCTGATGCAAACTGGGGTGCTTTTCTGGTCGGTTTTGTGGTGGCATTTGTCGTAGCGTATCTGACAATCAAACTTTTCCTGGCCTTTTTGCAGCGCTTCACCTTTGTGCCTTTCGGTATCTACCGGATCGTGTTTGGTGTGATATTGCTCTATCTTTTCTGACCCGGGTCAGTGAGATCTTGAACTTATCGAGTTTCCCCAGGGTGACTCTCTTAAGTTCAAAATTTATTTTGGACATTCGCGGGAAGGCTTTTCCGTATTCAAAGGCAAGATATGACATTTAACGAGTTTGACTTTCATCCCGATATACGCAAAGGGGTGAAGATAGCGGGGTTCAAGGAACCGAGCCCCATACAGGAGATGGCGATACCGATTATCGCCGCGGGCAATGATATGGTAGGGCAGGCGCATACCGGTACCGGTAAAACAGCGGCTTTCGGCCTGCCGATGATGGACAAGATCGCCAAAGGCGAAATAGAACGGGCGCTGGTGATCACCCCGACAAGAGAGCTGGCGACTCAGGTCAGCGACGAGCTTTACCATCTGGGGCGCTTCGCGGGTATCAGGACTTTGACCGTTTATGGCGGTGTTGGATACGGCAGGCAGATCGCACTGATCCACAAGGGCGTACAGATCGTCGTCGCGACACCGGGAAGACTCAAGGATCTTTACCGAAAAGGCAAAATCGATGTCTTCAATCCCGAGATCGTCGTGCTGGACGAAGCGGACGAGATGCTCGATATGGGCTTCCTCGAGGAGATCAAAGAGATCTTCGAATATATCCCCCAAAACAGGCAGACACTGCTCTTTTCCGCTACGATGCCAGAACCGATCAAAGAGTTGGCAGATGAGATCCTCTACCATCCAGAATTTATCTCCGTCGTGAGCGAGGATGATGCAACCACCAATAATATTATCGATCAGCGCTACTATGTGATCAATGAAAACGAACGGGATGATGCGATCGTCAGACTTCTGGAGACGGAAGAGACCGATAAATGTATCGTCTTTTGCCGTATGAAGCGTGAAGTGGATCGCCTCAGCGACTATCTCTCGGCACTGGGATTCAATGCCAAGGGGCTGCATGGGGATATGGAGCAGCCTGAGCGTGACGAGATGATCAAAGGCTACAGAAGAGGGCAGATCAAAATCATGGTAGCGACCGATGTCGCTTCTCGGGGGCTGGATGTCAAAAATGTCAGTCATGTCTTCAACTATCATATTCCCTTCGATCCGCAGAGTTACGTGCACCGTATCGGACGAACCGGGCGGGCAGGCAAAAGCGGCCAGGCGATCACGCTGGTCTCTACGGGTGAGTTCAGAGAGTTGCAGCGGATCAAAAAAGAGGTTGGTGCCGAGATGCGATTGGCAACGATCGAAAACGGAGAGGGGATGAGCGAGTCAACACTGGAGGGTCTGGCTGAAAAGATACGAAGTAGTGAGGTTCATCCCGATGTCGAGAGGATGATGGAGAGAGTGAAAGATATGGATCATATCCTTTTGCTCAAAAAGCTCTTCTCTCTTTTGATGGATCGGGAAAAAAGCAATACCGGAGAGAGGATCGGTCTGGATCAGAATATGGTGGACCAAATGATGGATAATTACAAAGATGAAAAGCGCTCCGAACGCAGTGGCGGCAGACGGAGAAGACGTCGGTAGAGTGGCAGAATGGAAGCAATTGCAAATGCCCCTTATCGTTTTGCCGGGACTTTAAGTTGGAACAAGCAAAATTGTTTTAAAATTGGGAAATAAAAGTTATAAGAAGGTTTGCCGATGGAAATTAATCTGGTAAGTGAGGGTCTTAAATTCATGGTGCTGGGAATGATTGTCGTTTTCGTCTTCCTGGCCGTACTGGTCGAGCTGATGAAGCTGCAGGCGAAACTGATTGCCAAGTATTTTCCGGAGAAAGAGCCGGAGGCCAAGATGCAGGCGCCCCGGGTCCCTGCGACAGATGAAGCATCCAGAACCGCTGCGATCATTGCGGCAATTGCAGAGTTCAAGAAAAACAAATCATAACAAGAAGGTAGTAGTATGGCAAAAAAATATATTGATGTGATGGATACCACTTTCAGGGACGGATTTCAATCCGTCTTTGGAGGCAGGGTTCTGATGGATGACTTCTTTCCTGCCGTTGAGGCAGCGAAAGAGGCAGGTATCAAACATTTCGAGTTTGGCGGCGGTGCCAGATTTCAAACGCTTTTCTTCTATCTTCAAGAGAATGCCTTTGATATGATGGATCGTTTCCGTGAGGTTGCAGGTCCGGAAGCAAACCTTCAGGTTCTGGCAAGAGGAATCAATACGGTGATGCTCGAAACGGGAAGCCGGGAGATGATCGATCTCTTCGCCAAGATGTTCAAAAAACATGGTACGACAACGGTGCGAAACTTCGATGCACTCAATGATGTCGACAACCTGATCTACAGTGGCGAGTGTATCAAAAAGCATGGCCTCAACCATGAAGTCGTCGTCACGATGATGGACCTCCCACCAGGATGCACCGGGGCGCACGACGTACCCTTCTACAAAAAGACTTTGACCAGTATTCTTGATAGCGGCTTGCCGTTTGATTCTGTCTGTTTCAAAGATGCCAGCGGAACCTCCAACCCCAATAAAGTCTATGAGACGATCAAGATGGCGCGAAAGCTGCTGGGCAAGGATGCACACCTGAGACTGCATACTCACGAGACTGCCGGTGTCAGTGTCGCCTGCTATCTCGCTGCACTGGAAGCTGGAGCCAACGGTATCGATATGGCTGCTTCTCCGGTCAGTGGAGGAACGGCTCAGCCGGATATCCTGACGATGCTCCATGCAACAAAAGGGACAGAATACAATCTGGGGGACCTCGAACTGCCCAAGATCCTCAAATACGAAGAGCGTCTGCATCAGTGCCTGGATGACTATATGATTCCGCCGGAAGCGACGCAGGTCTCTCCATTGATCCCCTTCTCTCCTATGCCTGGCGGCGCATTGACAGCCAATACGCAGATGATGCGAGACAGTGGTAACCTTGACAAATTCGATGAGGTAATCCTGGCGATGAAAGAGGTAGTGGAGCGTGGCGGATATGGTACATCGGTCACACCTGTCAGTCAATTCTACTGGCAGCAGGCATATGCCAATGTGATGTTCGGACCGTGGAAGCAGATCGCGCCAGGATATGGCCGAATGGTTCTGGGTTACTTCGGCAAGACTCCGGTCGCACCGGATCCTGAGATTGTCAAATTGGCAGAGAAGAAACTCAAGCTGGAGCCAACCACTGAGAATCCTCTCGATATTGCCGATCGTGACGAGACCAAATCGATCGCACACTGGAAAAAGGTGCTCGAAGAGGAGAATCTGGAAGTGACCGATGAAAATATTTTCATTGCGGCCTCCTGTGACAAGAAAGGTATTGCGTTCCTCAAGGGTGAAGGCCCATTGATGGTAAGAAAGAAGAGTGAAGAAGAAAATAAAGGTGGAGAAGTAGATATGGCAGGAAATTATACAGTAGTAGTCGATGGTAAAAAGTATAGTGTACAGGTAGCTGAAGGTAATGCAGATATTCAGGTCACCGAGTCTGCCGCACCGGCGGCACAGGCTGCTCCCGCACCTACAGCGACTCTGGTAGAGGGGGGAGAAGGAAGCATCAAAATCAATTCTCAGACACCTGGAAATGTATGGAAAATTCTTCTCTCTCCGGGAGATGCCGTCAAAGAGGGCGACAAAATTATGATTCTTGAGGCGATGAAAATGGAGATCGATATCGCTGCGCCGCAGGATGGTGTGATCAAATCCATCAACGTCAATGTCAACGATTCAGTTAACGATGGGCAACTTCTGGCCACAATGGAGTAGAAATGAGATTCAAAAATTTCCTATTGATGCTAATGTTCGCATTTGCGGCATTAAGTATTACCGTGCAGGCAAGCGAGCATGCACAGGAGAAAGTAGTTGATCGGAAAGCAGTGGAGGAGAGCACCTTTGTATCCAAGGGGATCGGCGATATGCTGGTCAGTTTTTATGACACCACCGGCTTGAAAGCGATTATTGAACCAAAAGAGGGCGTTACCAACGGAGAAGGTGAGGAGATGAGTATCTTTGCGCAGGGCTGGGGCCGTGTGATGATGTTTGCTATCATTTTCCTGCTTTTTTATCTGGCAATCGCCAAAGGTTTTGAGCCTCTGCTGTTGCTCCCTATAGCATTTGGTGGACTCCTGGCGAACATCCCGATCGCCAATATGACAGGTCCGCATGGGATGCTGGGGATTATCTACAATATGGGTATTGCCAATGAGTTCTTCCCGTTGCTGATTTTTATGGGTGTCGGTGCAATGACGGATTTCGGTCCGCTTCTCTCACGCCCCAAGACAGCACTGCTCGGTGGTGCAGCACAGTTCGGTATCTTTGGTTCACTGGTGGGAGCTGCGGCACTCTCCCAGTATACCGGGATGGTTGACTTTACCCTGAAGCAGTGTTCAGCGATCAGTATTATCGGTGGTGCAGATGGCCCGACGTCGATCTTTATTGCATCGGCACTGGCGCCTGAGCTTTTGGGCGCGATCGCAGTCGCCGCCTACTCTTATATGGCGCTTGTACCGGTGATCCAGCCTCCAATTATGAGAGCGTTGACGACCAAAGAAGAGCGACAGATCGTGATGAAAACGACACGAAAAGTCAACAAACTGGAGAAACTTCTTTTCCCACTGGTTGTGATCGTGATGACAATTTTGGTACTCCCTGATGCGACACCGCTGATTGGCTCCTTCGCTTTTGGTAACTTTGCCAAAGAGTCCGGTGTGGTCGATCGTCTCTCCAATGAGATGCAAAACTCACTGATCAATATCGTCACCATTTTCCTTGGATTGGGTGTCGGATCGAAACTGGCTTCAGACAAGTTTCTGGTGATGGAGACACTGGGTATTATGATCATTGGGCTTTTGGCATTTGCAGCCGGTACGGCAGCAGGTGTCCTGATGGCCAAAATAATGAACAAATTCTCTGACGAGCCGATCAATCCGTTGATCGGTGCCGCAGGTGTCTCGGCTGTGCCGATGGCAGCAAGGGTCGTCAGCAAGGTTGGTTCAGAAGAGAAGCCCGGCAATATTCTGTTGATGCATGCGATGGGTCCAAACGTGGCAGGCGTTATCGGTTCTGCAGTAGCAGCGGGCGTGCTGCTTTCAATATTTAAATAAAAGAAGAGGAAACTTATGAGCAACAAACAACCAAAGGGACTTGATAAACTTGGACTTGAAAACATCGGAAGAGTTTTTTATAATCTAAACTACACCGAGCTTCAGGCGCATGAAGTCAATCTCGGCGAAGTCAAACTTTCAACGAGTGGTGCAGCGATGTGTGACACGGGTATCTTTACGGGAAGAAGTCCGAGAGACAAGTATTTCGTCGATCAGGAGCCGTCCAATAAAAATATCGCATGGGGCAGTGTCAATCAGCCGATCAAAAAAGAGATCTACGAAGAGCTTCTCGAGGTAACCCAAAAGCAGCTTTCAGGAAAAGATCTCTATGTGATCGATGCGTTTGCAGGATCGAGTGCTGCGAGCCGCAGAAAAATCCGGTTTATCTCCGAAATCGCATGGCAGGCACACTTCGTCAAAAATATGTTCATTCGACCGACGGAAGAGGAGCTGGAAGATTTCGAGCCTGATTTCGTGATGTACAATGCATGTAAGACGGTCAACGAAAGACATAAAGAGCACGGTTTGCGCTCCAACGTCTATGCGGTCTTCAATATAGAGGACAATGTCGCTATCATCGGTGGAACCTGGTATGGCGGTGAGATGAAGAAGGGTATCTTCTCCATGATGAACTACTGGCTTC
>JAOZOG010000286.1 GCA_029933395.1 Sulfurovaceae bacterium
CCTGAATATACTCAGGTAGGCAATTACCATACTGTAACGACATTTTCGCTAAAATCATACCAAATTTATGCAAATATGAGGTGATACGTATGGTAGAACGATATGCACGAAAAGAGATGAGTGACAAATGGACGATGCAGGCCAAATATCAGGCATGGCTGGATGTCGAAAAAGCCGTCGTCAAGGCATGGAACAAGCTGGGGCTGATCCCGGATGAGGATTGCCAAAAAATTATCGATAACGCAGGGTTCTCTGTCGAACGTATCGATGAGATCGAAGCAGTCACGCGACATGACCTGATCGCTTTTACCACTTCTGTATCCGAAACACTGGGTGAAGAGAGCCGATGGTTTCACTATGGTATGACCAGCAGCGATACGGTCGATACTGCCGTGGCACTTCAGATGACCTCCAGCCTTGAGCTGATCATCGATGACGTGAAGATGCTGATGCGATCGATCAAGAGACGGGCCGAAGAACATAAGTTTACCTTGATGGTCGGCCGCAGCCACGGTATTCATGGGGAGCCTATTACTTTCGGATTGGTACTGGCTGTCTGGTACGACGAAATGCGGCGGCATCTGGAGAATCTCGAACAGACGATGGAAGTCATCAGGGTCGGCCAGATCTCCGGAGCGATGGGCAACTTCGCGCACGCGCCGCTGGAGCTTGAAGAGATCGCCTGTGAAGAGCTGGGCCTCAAGCCCGCTCCAGTCAGCAATCAGGTGATCCAGCGTGACCGTTATGCGCGTCTCGCATCTGCGCTTGCCCTGCTCGCTTCAAGTATCGAAAAATTTGCTGTACAGGTACGCCACTGGCAGCGTACCGAAGTCTATGAAGCCGAAGAGTATTTTGCCAAAGGACAGAAAGGCAGCTCTGCTATGCCACACAAGCGGAACCCTATTCTGACTGAAAACATCACAGGGCTTGCACGCATCATCCGTGCCTTTGCCACCCCAGCGATGGAAAACGTCGCCCTCTGGCACGAGAGGGATATCTCCCACTCCTCTACAGAGCGGTTCTGGCTCCCCGACAGCTTCATCACGACAGACTTTATGCTGCACCGTATGGACAACGTCATCGCCAATCTGACCGTCATGCCTGAAAATATGATGAAAAACCTCAATCTCACAGGCGGACTGGTCTTCTCCCAGCGCGTACTGCTCGAACTTCCAAAAGCTGGCGTAAGCCGGGAAGATGCCTATCGTATCGTTCAGAGAAATGCGATGAAAGTCTGGGAAGAGATCCAGCAGGGGAAACCGACAACCAATGAAAAGGGAGAGAGCCTCTATCTGCAATATCTTCTGGAAGATGAGGAGTTGAGAGAGAAGCTGAGCGAAACACAGATCAGGGAGTGCTTCAACTTCGATTACTATACGAAAAATGTGGATAAAATCTTTGCGAGGGTATTTGGCTAATTCAACCTTAACCCATAAATCGTGTGATAACTCTTCATCGCATAGCGATCTGTCATCGAGGCGATATAGTCTGCGATGACACGCTGTTCGCTTCGCTGTTCAAGCAGTTGCTTCTGCTTGGGCGGCAACAGATCCATATCTTCTCTGAATGCACGGTAGAGTCCTTTGATGCACTGCTTTCCGGCATACATATTCTCTACGATCTTTTGATGCTTGTAGAGCTTTTTATGGAGCCGTTTTTTGAGCTTTTTGAGTGCTGTGGCAGTTGCAGGCGTGAAGCCTACCGGCAGGGGAGTTGATGCATCCAGGCTGGCACATTGCGGCATATCGGAAGGGTACTGCCCTGCCCCCTCTTCCGAATAGCTGATAAAATCTTCGACCAGCAATTTGATCAGTGCTGCCACGAAACGGTGGCGATAGAGCTTCTCTTCGGGATCGATCCCCTCTTCCTGCACCATCCCGTCAACACGTTGGCACAGCACATCCTCTTTCAGATCGTCAAAACGGATCAGGCCATACTTGATCCCGTCATCGATATCGTGACTGGTATAGGCGATCTCATCGGCGTGGTCAACGATCATCGCCTCGAGCGAAGGATGCTTGTCGAGTGCAAAAGCCGGATCGATATGCGACAGAAAACTCTTTTTGTAGGGATAAGAGTGTTTGAGTACCCCTTCGAGCGTGGCAAAGGTCAGGTTGAGCCCGTCAAAATCCTTATAACGCTTCTCCAGTCTCGTCAGGACACGAAAGGACTGGAAATTGTGTTCGAAGCCAAGCGGATGGCCATCTGCCTTGAGCAGACTGTCCAGCTCATCACCCCCGATATGCCCAAAAGGCGTATGGCCCAGATCATGAGAGAGGGCAATCACTTCAGAGAGCGTTTCGTTGAGCCCAAGCATCCTGGAGAGTGTCCGTGCGATCTGACTCACTTCCAGAGAGTGTGTCAGTCGGGTACGGAAGTAGTCCCCTTCATGATTGAGAAAAACCTGTGTTTTGTACTCCAGTCTCCTGAAAGAGCTGCAGTGAAGCACCCTGTCCCGGTCTCTTGCAAAAGGTGCCCTGAAATCCTCTTCAAATCCATAAAAGCGTTCGGTTGGATTCATTCTTCTGTTTCCTTATAGATGTTAGTTCTCAACATTATAGCCTATGGTGTATCGAAATCACACAATCCTTATCGATTCATTAACTATTTATACAAGATCTATTTACAAAAGATACTCTTTGCTATAATTATTATCCAAAATTAAAGGATCGATCAGTGGAAATCACCCTATTACATTATACGCCTCTTGAAGTTTGTGCCCATGCTATTCGTACATGTTGGCAGAGTTTTGACAAAAGCGATGAAGGCGGGGAGAAAGACAGGGCACTGATCGATCGGGTAGGCAATAAATTCAAGCATGCCTCTACGATGGAGCATTTGGTCTATACCTTCTATATCC
>JAOZOG010000287.1 GCA_029933395.1 Sulfurovaceae bacterium
GCATCAGCTCTTTTTTGAGTGCCTCGATGGCGGCTTTGGCTTCGTCGTAATCGAGGATGAAGCGCTGCTCTTTGGTGCGTACCACCTCCTGAAGAGTCTGCTCGTCGTAGCCTTGCAGGAGTGCCCAGCTTTTGGCATAGGTGCCGATGAACTCCACAAACCCCCGGGCCTCTTCCATTCCAAGCTCACGGGACGCGACCGCCCGGCGGATGAGTTGGAGCGTGGCGTCGAGTTCGGCGAGTTTTTGCCGTTGCAGACGCTCTTTGTCCAGTGCATATCCGCGGATGATATATTCCTTGAGCACTTTGGTTGCCCAGATGCGGAATTTGGTCGCTTTTTGACTGTTTACGCGATAGCCGACGGAAAGAATGGCATCGAGGTTGTAAAACTTTGTCTTTTTCGTTTGCGTTTTGCCTTCGACCGCCCCGTGGGAAGTGGTATGTTCCAAAATGGAACACACCACATTTTCATCCAACTCGCCACTTTTGAAAATGTTGCTCAAGTGTTTGGTAATCGCGGGCCGCTGGACACCGAAAAGCTCCGCCATTTGCTTTTGGGTCAGCCAAATCGACTCCGCTTCCACCTGAACGGGAAGAAGAATCTGACCATCTTTGAATGTCACAATATCACTCATTTTCGAATCCTTATAAAATCAACTCTCGAAATCGAGTATCAACGATACCATCGCTTCGACTCTTAGCATCTCTTCAGACGTGAGTGATGCCAGTTTTTCCGAAAGGATACGCTGCCTGTCGATGGCACGAATCTGATCGCAAAGTAGGTCGGAGTCATATTCGAGTTTTTCCCGTTTGCCGATGCGTAGTCGCAGTGGTTCGGCATCGTCGACCAAATTGGTACTTAGAGGCAATATGACGACCGTCGTATGTCCCACTTTCGTCAGCAGGTCCGACTGCAGCACCAAAACGGGCCGCACTTTGCCAGGTTCTGCCCCTCTGGCGGGGTTGAGCCGTGCCAGGTAGATACCGCCTCTTTCAATCATCTTCCAGCCCGTCCAGCAGTGTTGTTTCAAACTCTTCTGTCAATTTGGCATTCGATTCTCGGACCTTCAAGGATGCCTCTTTGAAGCGGTTTTTGAGGCGTTGACGCTGAATGTGCTTTTCATACTCGGAAACCGCCCTGCGGATCAACTCACTTTTTGTCAGGTGCAGTTCCTTTGCCAAGACGGTCAGTTTTTCGAAAAAATTGTCGTCGGTTTTGAGGGTGACGGTTTTCATCCTTAACTCCTACTTACTTTGGTAATACCATTATACTACAAGTTGAGAAGCACTCGGTCGTGGTCCACGATGAGGTGTATTAAAGTCCTCTTTCGATAAAATCTCCTAAAAATTACAGATGAATACCAAAGGCACTGTATGAGCACGGAACGCAAAAAAGACTTTTTACGAAAGATCGTCGAAGAGGATCTCAAATCGGGCAAATACAAAGAGGTCGTCACCCGCTTCCCGCCCGAGCCCAACGGATTCCCCCACATAGGGCACGCCAAGTCGATCACGCTGAACTTCGGCATCGCCAGGGACTATGGCGGGCGCTGCCATCTGCGCATGGACGACACCAACCCCGAAACCGAAGACGAAAAGTATGTCGAAGCGATCAAGGACGCCGTGCACTGGCTGGGGTTCGAGTGGGACGGGCCGGTGCGCTACACCTCCGACTACTTCCAGCGGCTCTACGACTACGCGGTGCAGCTCATCGAGATGGGCAAGGCGTATGTGGACAGCCTGAGCGAAGAGGAGATCCGCGAGTATCGGGGCACCGTCACCACGCCGGGGCGGCGCAGCAAGTACGCCGAGCGCAGCGTGGAGGAGAACCTGGAGCTCTTCGAGCGGATGAAAAGGGGCGAGTTCGCCGAAGGAGAGCACGTGCTGAGGGCCAAAATCGACATGGCTTCGCCCAACATGAAGATGCGCGACCCCCTGCTCTATCGCATCCGCCGCGCACCTCACTACCGTACCGGCACCGAGTGGGCCGTCTACCCGATGTACGATTTCGCCCACTGCCTCAGCGACTACATCGAGGGGATCACCCACTCCTTCTGCACCCTGGAGTTCGAGAACAACCGGGAGATCTACGACTGGATCCTCGACACCCTGCAGGTCGAGCCGCCCCGCCCCCACCAGTACGAGTTCGCCCGGCTCAATCTCAGCTACACCGTCATGAGCAAGCGCAAGCTGCTGGAGCTGGTGGAAAAAGGGATAGTCAGCGGCTGGGACGACCCACGCATGCCCACCATCGCCGGGTACCGCCGCCGGGGGTATACCCCCGAGTCGATCCTCACCTTCTGCGAGCAGATTGGCGTGGCGAAGGCCAACTCGGTAGTGGACGTGGCGCAGCTGGAGTTTTGCATCCGCGACGATCTGAACCCCAAAGTCCCTCGCGTCATGTGCGTCGTCGAGCCGCTTAAAGTCACCATCGCCAACTATGAGGGCGAGGGCGAAGAGCTCGACGCCCCCTACTACCCCCACGACGTGCCCAAAGAGGGGAGCCGCAAGCTGCCTTTTGGCAAACACCTCTACATCGACCGCAAGGATTTCGAAGAGAACCCGCCCAAAGGGTACAACCGCCTCACCCCCGAGCAGCCCGTGCGGCTCCGCTACGCCTACATCATCCGCTGCAAGGAGGTCGTAAAAAACGACAAGGGCGAAGTGGTCGAGATCATCGCCGAGTACTACCCCGACTCCAAAAGCGGGCAGGACACTAGCGGCATCAAGGTCAAAAGCGCCATCCACTGGGTGGAAGCGAGCCGCGCCAAAAAGGCGGAGCTGCGCCTCTACGATCGGCTCTACCGCGTCGAGCAGCCCGAGAGTATCGAGGACATCAACCCCGATTCGC
>JAOZOG010000288.1 GCA_029933395.1 Sulfurovaceae bacterium
TCTTGCCGAAGCCGTTTCCTATTTCACGAGCGAGAATCTTCCATCTGACGTCCAGGTAGCGGAATTTGTCGCCATGTTCGATTCAGAATCCGATGTGAGAAACGAGCTCAGAGAGTTTCTTGACGGAACGACTGGGAGCCAGTCGTGGTACAGACGACTGCTCGAGGCCGTCAGAAGCCTGACGGAAAAAGCCCTGAACGCCATGATCGACGGTAAGCTCGGGGATTTCAAGCTCGACGCCTCCACGATACCCGTCACGATGGCCGCGATAGAGAGCATTAACAAAAAGGCACTCGAGCCTGGCTCCAAGGAACCGATGTTCGATTTCGGAAAAACGGAACTCTCTCTCGAGCCGAAAAAGAGAAAATTCACGACAAAAGAGCTGATGGACTACAAGGAATACTCTCCGAACGACGCGAGAGGATATGACCTGTTCATGGCCCAGCAGACCGTCACGATAGCCGACGAGTTCCTTCGGCGAATACTCTTTGACGAAACACGCCCATCCGCTGCCGGTCTTGTCATTAAGGCGGGCCAGAGTCTCGACCAGTATGCGAGGGCGAACTATCCGATGTATGAACGGGTTATCGACTCGATTCTTAACCATTGGGACAGTAACAAATTCATGCTTCAGATGCAGGGCTGGCTCGGTGGCTCCGAGCGCCTGAAGCTCGACAGGAACAATATCGTATCGGCCCAGGAGATGATAGAACAGGAAAAAAGGCTTCTCGACTCCGAATGGGTATACAAAATGGACAATGTCCTCAAGAACAATTTCACGAAAGACGAGCAGGAACTCGTCTATGATGTTTTTGCGGAAACGCCGCTGTTTACGCTTTTCGAGGAGCCAGAGGCGCTCGAGCGCATACTCGATTCAGGCGATCTGGATTCCGAGATATCATCGATGGAGAAAGGCTCCCCATCGAGAATCGTGAAAATGGCCAAAGAGATGGCGGATCATCTCGCTGGCGATTTCGACCCACTGGTTCCCGCGAAGACTGAGCTCGATTATACGTTCGAGCCATTCGGCAACAACAAGGATCTCAACAAGAAGTTCGCCCTTCTGACGACTCTGTACATGCTGAAGAAGCGCGCTGGCTCCATCGATATAATCAACAAGATCAAGAACGATCACAAAGAACTGTACAACGATCTGAAGACCGTATCCCTCGGCCTCAAGGCCATTTCCGATTCCGTTTATCTCGCCACTGGAGACGCCAAGGTTTCGAGGGCGAATCTCGTGACCGATATATACGAGCATCCGAAGGACCTCAGGGCCGTTTCGTATGAGGAATGGGCAAACGACGGATTCAGCGAAGAGCTTGGCTGGGAGGTGATACGCAAGCCTACCGAGAAGACCCTTGGCATAGTTGCGAGGAACAGAAACGCCAGCTATATGTCCGGGGCCGGAACCACCGGTGGATACGAGATGAACGATGTCTATTACAAGGTCATCGGGAACTCGAACATATTCGGATCGATCAACCATGCCGCCGAGATAGACATGAACGGCAGAAAAGCCGTCAAGATGTTTTTGACAAAAGATGAGAAAGAAAAACTCGGGCTCATAAAAAACGCTCCGAAATCCATTGTCAGAACGCTGTCGCATCTCGAGGCCATCAAGCAGTCCGAACATATCAGGCAGTGGCTTATCGAGAACCAGCGCCTTGTCGTGGAAAACGAAGCGGATGCCAAAGATATCGTGGAAATGATCGACGCCGGAAAAGACGAACATCCGTTTTTCATAAAAACCGACATTCCATATAATGAACTTCCTGCCAGAATAAAGGCGAAATATGAACCGATAGGGAAAGGGAAAAGATTCGGGGAAACCGCAAGGGCTACGAAAATAGGAGGGTTCTCGGACAAAGTGTCTCTTGTCCGCAAGGACGTGGCTCCATGGCTTATGGGATATAAAAATCCGGAGATATTCGAAAACAGTCAGGTCGCCAGACAGATAGGCCACCTCGTCAAGAGCATGGTCACAATGACGAAAATGGGTATGGCTGTCGTCAACCCGCTGAAGATCATGAAAGACATGAGCTCGAATATGTCGATTCTCTATATGCGCGGCGTGCCTATTCTCAAGATGGCGAAATATGGAAAAGAGGCGATGGAAGACCTTGCCGATCTGTCGAGACTTCGGAGCCAGATTGTCGCCAAACGTCTCGAGCTTATGGCCGACCCGAAAAACGACACGCTGAAGAAAGAATATGACAGCCTTATCGAGCAGCAAAAGAACCACAGCATGGCTCCGATCCTGTATAACGGAATGATCCAGTCGATCTCTACCGACCTCGTCATGAAAGACTATGATTCCGTAACCGGTCTTCAGGCGGATATAGAGAGATTCCTCAACAAGCTTGGAAAAGACAAGAAAGGAAACCTCAACGATTTCTCCAGGGCGGTTATGGCATGGGCGAAGTGGGGGGTCGGAATGGAGGACGCCCTTCAGGCGATAGCGAACGTTACAGACCGTATCGATAACAGCGAGCAAGTTGGCAAATATATACGGAATATGGCGGAAGAAATAGAAGGGATCAAGAAAAACGAAGACGTTGCGAAGTACATTTCACAGTATATCGCCGCGCCCGACAGCGTCGCCACCAAACTTGGCTCCCTTGCCGTACAATCCACTGACGTGGTCGCCAGGACGATTTTGTATCGACATCTGAGGGATAGCGGCATGAGTGAGAAAAAGGCCGTGAGGGACGCGCTGGAGAGCTTTATTGACTATAAAATCAATATGCCTCCGGCCCTAAAGCTTGCGAGTGATTATTTTCTGGTTCCGTTCCCATCTTTCTGGATGAGAATACAGAAAATAGACTGGAACCTCATTACGAAATCG
>JAOZOG010000289.1 GCA_029933395.1 Sulfurovaceae bacterium
ATTTTGTCGCCTATTTCGTCGGGAGCCAGGCCTGATTCGAACAGGTCGGCTACGAGAGGATTGTCGGCATAATCGCCAAGAGTATCGAGATTTTTGATTTTCGCGCGAAATACCTCTGATGTGATAATGTCTTTTATCTCGGACAGTCCATCTTTCGCCGTGTCCGGATCGAACAGTTTGGCTATGCTGGAGCCAAGAATATTGAACCATTCGAACCGATAACCTTTTCTCGCTCTCTTGGAATCGATTCTTCTGAATTCGAGAACCTTGACACCGGTTTTCGTAGTTTTACATGCCATACTGGTCCTTAGTCACATTTTATAATGCCTGATTCTATCAGGAATTTCTTGAGTCCAGGCCGCTGTTCGAAATACTCTTCCGGGACGACGCCGTCCACCATGACGGAAGAAAGATCGTTCAAGGTGTCGTGAAGGGACTCGGCACTCATCTGTCGTTCGGCTTCGGCCTGATCTTTTTCATTGCTGGTTGCAGCGTCGGCCTCTTCCTTGATTTCTTCATCAGTGGTTGGAGACTCTGTCTCCGCCGCTGGCTCCTTGGGCCCTTGGCTGGTCTCTTTCTTGGCTTCTTTCTTGGCTTCTTTCTTGGTTTCTTCTTTCGGCCTCTCTACGGCGTCCTTCGATATCTTTTCAAGACGCTTGCGCAGATTGGCTCCCTGCGCTTCCGTGATGGCGCCGGACTTTATGGCCTGGGATATCATATTCTCTATCTTGGCCACATCGTCGGTATAGTTTATTTTCCTCGACTTCAGAATGTTAAGCAGAGCAGTCTTCTGGGTTGTCTTGCTAAGGATTGGAAACCTCTGGACAAGCATATCGGATATCGAGTTCGCGGCTGGGCCGGAACTGATTTCCTTTTCGGCCTTGGACCTGTCGGACAATACACGCTTGGCGACCTTTTCGACAAATTTATTTATGGAGCCAGTCGGTTCAGGCTTTCCTTTGACCTGTTTCGGGGCGTCGAGTATCTGCTGCACTTGTTCGGTTGTATATTTCGACAGCTCGTTGTACAGCTTCCTGGGGTTCTTTTTCCCAAGCTTGTTGAGGTCCTCGACAGGCTTTACGGTAGATGTTTTCTCACCTGTGGCTTTACCAAGGATCTCTTTCTCTTTCGAGAGTGTCTGCATGTTGCTTTTGACATATCCGCCTATATCGGCATTGGCCTGATCCACAAGCCTATCTTTCAGGTAGGATATTTCCTTGGCGTTCAAATCACCGACTTTGACATACCCCTTTGGAATGAGTCTTTTTATTTCGCTCCCGTATGTCGTCTCTTCACCCTTGGCTCCCTCGGCTTTCTCGGACATGATTTGCTGAACCTGCTCGTCACTGAGCTTCGACACCATTTCCAAAAAGGTATCCTCGTAGGTTCCGGTTCTGTCTTCGATTTCATTGACCTGCTCGTCGGTGAGGCCAAGAGTTTTTGCGACTTTGTCAAATATATTATCTACGGCGACATCGCTGTCGATCGCGTCAACGGAAGATTCAAGCACCTCCCTGTCGCTCATCTTGTCGACCGTCTTCGCCTTGCCCATATCGATGAGTTCTTTGGCCAATGCGACAACCGCGTTACCCCTTGTTTCGCCTCTCACGGTGGCTCTTGCATCGGAATCGATAATGTCCTGGACGTCCTGGGCCGTTTCAGCTTTGTCGAGCTTTTCGGACGTTCTTCTGTAGTCGGATTCGATATCTTTTGCCGATTGCTCTATCGCTTCTCTCGATTGCTTTGCCATTTCCAGATCGCCAGTGTCCAGTTGGCTGGCTTGCTGCTTCGCCCTGTTCAGGGAGGATCTGATCTTTCCGGCCTCTATGGCACCCCTGGCTATGGTTCCGGCTCCGCTTACGCCCCCTGGAGCCAACCCGCCTATGAGACCGAGCTTTCCGGCTTCGGCCAGGCTGGCCTGTACTTCGGGAAGCTGGAGTATCTCCTCGCGGCTCATGCCAGCGTACTTCTCGGAGCCGTATCGCTGGTTGAGTTCCTGAATCGCCTGCTGAATGACCTCTGTTCCGCCTTCTACGGCTCCTGTGGCCGCTGTGCTGCCTATACCTTTCGCAACACCGCCAAGAAAAGCAGAGGCTGAGGAGGGCTTCATCTTCTTGAGAATATCTTCGACGGGAACGATCTTGCCGGTACGCTTCTCCTTCAGCGCGAGCCCAAGGCCCTTTCCAACTTTCGCCAGGGCAAACTCCATGGCTCCGAAATCCAGTGCCGTACCGATGACGTTTCCGAGGTACATTGAGGTGTACTGTCCGAAATCGGGACCTTTGCCGTTATTGTTTTCCTTGTAGGATATGGCATCCTGCTTCGTCGTCATGGCCGCACGTTCTGCAATACCCGGAGCCAGCTTGGCAAAGCCTTCAAGCCCCTTGACTATCTTTCCTGCCTTGGCGGCAAGACTGGCTCCACCAGACAGTTCGGCCAATGCCATTGTGCCAAGAAAGTCCGGGAGCGACTTGAGAAAGACCTCGGGGCCTCCGGTTATGGCGGCATCTGCAAGATTCGCTATGGCGCTTAGATACCGCCCATCCTGGAAGTCTCTCCATGCGGAACCAGCCATCTTCGCGGCCTTCTTTTCGTCCTCCGGACTGTATCCCGTCCATTCGTCCGACTTCTCTATGATGCGCTGTCCAAGTTCTTCAGGGCCGACAAGGGATACAAGTTCGCCGAAGAAATTCAAGGCTCCGGAGCCGGCGCCTCTGAGCATGTTCCAGTCTTTCTTCGGAACATAGTTCTTCAGATAATCGTAGTACCTTTCTTTTGATTCGGCCTCTGTCTGCGCGATCTGTTCTTCGGACGGAGCCATGCCAAGCAGGTTGTCGTTGATG
>JAOZOG010000290.1 GCA_029933395.1 Sulfurovaceae bacterium
TTTCGCTATACTTCTGCTATCAAAAAGAAGAGCGGGACAAATCAATGAAAAAAAACGTATTCAAAACCACCGATGGCGTCAAAATCAGCTTTACCGGAGCGGTCGAAAAACAGAATATTGTTCGAATGGTAGAGAATTGCCAGACTGGCCAGTGTGAATGTATGAGTGATGAGACCAAAGCGAAAGTCAAAGGGATGGACGTGAGCGGTACTGATGGCGATGTCTCACTAGATCTCTCCGGCGAAGTAAGCAAAGAAGAGATCGAAGCGGCACTCGCCAGATCGAAAGTGATCAATAGCAAGTGAGTCATTGCAGTCCGGACAAATAGTCTGAAACCCTGCAGGAATGACAGTACTTCCTCTCTTGTCAGTAACCATTAACCCTAAACTCCCTATAATTACTTACCGATAAGTAAGGAGACCGTTTGACACAAAGACCATCAAAGAAAACAACCATACTGGAAGTAGCTGCAGAGCACTTTTCACGATATGGCTACGATGCGACCCATCTGGAAGCGATCGCCAAAGCGTGCGATATCAGCAAACCGGCTATCTATTATCACTTCAGAGACAAAGCGGCACTCTATGAAGCAGTGCTACTCGAACGCTTTACGGCGCTGGCAAAAGTGATCGCAGACAATACCAAAAGCGACGACCCCGTAGAAAATCTGAGCAGCTATATCCATACATTTGGAACATTTCTGGTCGAAACCCCCTGCTTCAGCGCAATCTTCGCACGCGAAATCGCCGATGGTGCCAGATCGATGCCTGAGAGTTGTATCGTCGAACTCTCCAAAACGCTCAATACACTCGCCTCGATTCTGGAGAGTGGAAAGAGACAGGGGGTATTCGACTGCGAAAACCCCTTTATGATCCAGATGATGATCGTCACGACACTGACCTCCTACAGTACGACCAGACCGCTGAGAGAAAAAGTCTCCAGTGTGCTGGCCGAAGTGGACCGAAAAATCGATCCCAGACTGGAAGATATCACCGACAACCTCTCCCAAAAAATCATAAAGGCTTTGACATGCTGATCCGAACGACACTACTGATACTGGGTATCCCGATCCTGCTCCAGGCGACGACGATTACCCAGCTGCTGCAATCTCTCGAAAAGAGGCCCGAAGCGAGACTCGACATCCTCGCGATCGAAAAAAGTGCGCTGGGCAAAGAGGCAGTGCGGGACAAGCGAATGCCCAAAGTGGGCCTCTTTGGAGGGTATGAACACTTCAACACCCCCAACGGACTGCTGCCGGTCGTACCCAATAAGATGTCTGCAATGCTCAAAGATCCGACCATCTCGCAACCCTTCAGTAAAAATATCCTGCGCGGCGGCGTAGAGTTCTCCTGGCCTCTCTTCGTCAAGTCCGTCTATACCCTCGAAGAGAAAGCCGAACTGCTCAATCTCGCCAGCAAAGAGAAGAAAAAGCTCAATCTCATCCAGCGTCAAGCCGTCGTCGTGGGATCGGTCGCACAGTTGCGCTATCTCGAATCTCTCAAATCGGCGCTGATCGCAAAGCGGCACTCCATCAAAGAGACAGAGAAAAGTACCGAGATGAAGATCAAAGAGGGACGTGCGCCCGAGAGTGCCCGCTTCCTGCTCAGCAGCCATATCAACGAATTGGATATCTCGCTCAATACGATCGATCAGCAGGTCAATCTCCTCAGCGCCAAGATCGAGACACTCACCGGTATCGCCCTCAAACGAAGCATCCCGCTCAAACGGCGCAACACTATCCGAAAAGGTGAGATCTTTGCCCTTCGCCCGCTGCAAAAAAAGGTAGAGGCAAGCCTCAAAGGGGTTCAGGCGGCGGATGAAGCCTATATTCCCAGTATCGTCACCAAAGGCAATGCGGCACAAAGCCATGCGGATGCTTATAACAATGATGGATCACTGCAGGAGAATTTCGCGATGGCCGGTCTCTATATCACGATGCCGCTCTTCGACAGCTCCAAATCGACTGCATCCCAGCAGGCCAAAGTCGCCTACATGCAGGAGAAAACAACACTGGAGCAGACACGCCATGCCCTCAGCGTACAGGCGAGACAGCTCAGCAGAGAGATCGAACTGCTCCGCAAATCTATCGAGCTGGCCCAAAAAAGCGTCGCAGACCAGCAGAAGCTGCTTCGCATCGCCAAAGTCTCTCTCACCAATGAATCGATCACGCAGGAGGAGTACCTGCGCTACGAGGATGCCCTCGCCGACGCCAAAGCCAAACTCTACAACTACCACGCCAAACGCTGGCAGGATATCGCTCAGCTCGCTGTCATCTATGGAAATGATCTAAAGGAGATTGTCAAATGAAAAAAATACTAAGAATAGTCCTGATACTTGCAGTTATCGCAGTCCTTGTGTTACTGGGCATGAAAGCCGTCAAAAACAAGAAGGCCAAAGAGGCATCCGCCCCAACAGCCAAGATCTATCCTCTTGTCGTGCAGACGATGACACCCAAAAGCTCCAGCATCAGGTTGACGCTCCCCTATCTGGCGATCAGCACCAACGAGACAGACGTCACGCTCTCTTCGAGAATCGCTTCGCGTGTCGAGCGCATCAAAAAAAGCGGGGAGAGTGTCAAAGCGGGTGACGTAGTCGCCCGGCTCGACACCACGGATCTGACTGCCAAAATCAATGCTGTCAAAATATCACTGAAAAACCAGATCGCCAGCTTCAAACGGACCAAAAATCTCTACGAAGTCAAAGGCGCCTCCATCGAACAGCTGCAAAAAGAACAGAGCAGCATCGCATCGCTCCGGGCTACGCTCAAAACATTGCAAAACCAGCTTGGCTATGCGACCCTCACCACTCCCATCTCCGGTGTCATCGCCAAAACGATGGCAGC
>JAOZOG010000291.1 GCA_029933395.1 Sulfurovaceae bacterium
GTGGATTTCATACGCGTACCCTGACCGGCAGCGAGAATAACGATAGAGAGAGACAACTCTGGCACCTTTTGTTAAAATTGTTGTATTATATCCAATTGTATTTAAGGGCATCTCTAAAAACAGGAGCTAACGATGAAGTGCAAACATTTTGGAAGCTGCGGTTCGTGCAGTCTCTATCAAATGGAATATGCTGAACAACTGAGAGAGAAAGAGGGGCGGGTAGCTGGGCTTTTGGCGCCTTTTTATCAGGGCGATATGGAAGTTTTCGACTCTCCAGACAGTCACTACCGTGCCAGGGCGGAGTTTCGTATCTGGCATGAGGGAGAGCGCTGTGACTATGCGATGGGAAGGCTGGACAAAAAGGGAGCCGTAACGATCGAAGAGTGTCCCAAAGTCTCTGTCGCCATAGAGAAGCGGATGTGGGCACTTCTGGGGGAGATCAATGCTTCGGAGACTTTGAAGACAAAGCTTTTTGCGGTAGAGTTTCTGGCAACGACGACGGATGAGTGCCTGATCACGATGCTCTATCACCGAAAACTCGATGCATTGTGGGAAGCAGAGGTGAGCATTTTGCAGGGCAGGCTCGAATCTGAAATCATAGGACGGAGCCGGAAACAGAAGCTGGTACTTTCGGATGAATTTGTCACGGAACGACTCCACATCGACGGTAGAGAGGTGATCTATCGGCAGTATGAGAGCGGTTTCACGCAGCCCAACCCTGTCGTCAATATCAAAATGATCGAATGGGCGATCAGGCAGGCGAAAAAAACCGGCGGAGGGGATTTTCTGGAGAGCTACTGCGGGTTGGGGAACTTCACGATCCCTCTTTCGCACTATTTTGACAATGTATTGGCGACGGAGGTGAGTAAGCGGTCGATCCACGCAGCGCAGGAGAACTGCCGGCTCAATGATGTGGAGAATATCTCTTTTGTCCGCCTCTCTTCAGAGGAGATGACACAGGCATTGACGGGAGTCCGTGAGTTTAGGCGCTTAAAGGATATCGATCTGAAGCGCTATCACTTTTCAACCGTCTTGGTCGACCCTCCCAGGGCAGGGCTGGATGAGGCGACGACCAGGCTGATCAGTGGGATCGACGCGATCATCTATATCTCCTGCAACCCCGAGACATTGGCCAGAGACCTGGAAACATTGTCGCAGACGCATAGAGTCGAAAATGCTGCGATCTTCGATCAGTTTCCGCATACCGATCATATAGAAAGCGGGGTTTTTCTCAGGAAACACTGATCTGAGAGATTCTATTTACACTTGGTTGACGCTCACGCGCTACAATGCCGAAAAATATGGGGAATACCCAGTGTAGGAGTGTCGATTGAAGAGAATTATTGTATCGATCCTGTTTCTTTCGATGATTGTCATTTCACAAGTTGCTGCCAAAGATTATACGCAAAAGCATGAAACACGTCTTTTTATCGATCAGATGGTTAAGCGGCATCACTTCAGCAGGGCCTACCTCAACAAGCTTTTTCGTGATGTGACCTATCAGAAAACAGCACTCTCCTATTATGTCCCGTCACTCAGACCAAAAGTCAAAAAGAAAAAAAGAAAACCAAGCCGGCTCGGTCCCTGGGACTATTACGAAAAGATGTTCCTCAAAGAGGTGAAAGTCAGGAAAGGTATCGAGTATATGCACAGGCATCGCGATACCCTTCTGCGGGCGTATCGCAAATATGGCGTGCAGCCCGAATATATCACGGCGATCATTGGGATCGAGAGCCATTACGGCGCCAATACCGGAAAGTTTCCTGTATTTGATACGCTCACGACACTGGCATTCGAGAAACATCGGCGAAAGCGTTATTTCAAATCGGAACTCAAAGAGTTTCTCCTGATGACACGGCGAGAGAAGGTTAATCCCAGACGGGTGAAAGGTTCCTGGGCGGGGGCGATCGGCCTGGGGCAGTTTATGCCGAGTAACTATAAGACTTTTGTGGTGGATTTCAACGGTGACGGAAAGAAGAGGATGAACGATCCTGCCGATGCGATCGGGAGTGTGGCATACTACTTCAAGCGGCACGGATGGCGCAGGGGACAGCCTGTCGCAGTGAGGGTCTCTTATCCGGGTACACGTTTTCGCGGCAAAAAGACCGGGTACAGACACAAGTACAGCAGGGCCACTCTCAAGGGGATCAAGCCCCGGGAAGATTTCGACTACAGCGGCAAAGTGCATCTGATCAAGCTAAAGCGCTACGGTTTCGACGAGCTCTGGTATGGAACACATAATTTTTATGTCATCACACGATATAATCACAGCAGTTATTATGCGATGGCGGTCTATCAGCTGGCGGAGCGGATCAGGAAGGGATACAAAGAAAAATATGGGAGTTACCTGAGATGAAAAAAATGATTTTGCTGCCGTTGCTGATCGGCACATTGTCACTCCATGCCGAAATCGATCCCTCCTGCAGAGGCTGTGGATCGGGCAAGCTGATGCTGCAGTGTGACTACTATGTGGTGAAGCAGGGGAAGATGGAGATGCGTTCCGCCTGTGAAGAGTATGCGAAGATCGTCGATGTGGATGGTGCCTCAGCCAAAGCCGCCTGGTATTATCTGCTGGCAGGCAAGCCGGACAAAGCGCAGAGTGCTGCCAAGCGGGCAGTTGATCTGGGGCAGGTTTTTGCAAATGAGTATCTTGCCTATGCACTTTTGGTCAAAGGCAGAGAGGATGAGGCGAAGGCTGTGATGAAGAAGTTTCGTAACGGAGTAGAGCAGCGCAGCTTTGTCAAGCGGGATATCGAAGCGCTCGCGAAACTCTATCCTGACGTCGATTTTGGAAAATTGAAGTAGGTCGGAGTGTCCCCACTCCGACAAATA
>JAOZOG010000292.1 GCA_029933395.1 Sulfurovaceae bacterium
TCGAGGATCGCGATCTGGTGCTTCTGCACCTCATCATTGAAGTTTTCAGTTGTTAGATTGACAAGTGCCATAAGTTACCTTTGTGAATTGATAAACGCATTATGGCATTTTGTGCTGAATTTCAGCCATTTTTTCTATTTTCAGTTTTTGCACCATCCATCGTATACGAATATCCGTTTAGTGCTTTTTCCTCTTTTGTGAACAATCTTCTGTTTTATTTTGCCATTCTCGCAATAATACCTCTCTATCCTCTCTTTCTTGCCATTTTTGGATAGCAACTCTACCTTCAGGGCACCGCTTGGATAGTAAATCTTTTTGACTTCACAATGCTTTAAAATAAGCTAGTTTTCATACTCACAAAAACCACCATTATAAAGATTTCAGTAGGTAACAAGTATAATGTATTAAATTGATTAGAGGTTCAGATATGATAAGACTGCTATTGGTAATGAGCCTTTTTTCACTCTCTCTTTTTTCATCCCAACTTAATCTGACACCGGAAGAGCGAAATTATCTAAAAAATAAAAAGCAGATCAATCTCTGTATAGATCCAAACTGGATGCCTTTTGAAAAAATAGATAAGGATGGAAAATATATTGGTATGACTGCCGACTACTTTGATCTTTTTAGAAATATTCTGAATGTTGATATAAAAATAATTCCATCAAAAACCTGGGAGGAGTCTTTAGCCTTGGCCAAGAGTAGAAAATGCGATGTTATGTCGTTGGTTATGGAGACTAAAGAGAGAAAAACGTATCTCAATTTTACGAGACCCTACTTAAAAATACCACTAGTTATAGCTACCAGATCGGATATACCTTTTATTGCCGATATAGATGCCATAGGCAATAATAAAGTTGGCATCACAAAGGGCTATGCTTATGTAGAGATACTCAAAAAGAAGCATCCACGTCTAAATATCGTTGAAGTAGAAGATATTGCCGATGGATTGGACAAAGTACGCAAAGGTGAGTTATTTGGATATATAGGGACATTGGCAAGCATAGGGTACAACTCACAAACCAAGTTCAACGGCGAACTGAAGATTACCGGAATATTTAACGAAAAGTGGGAACTGGGTATCGGCGTACGCTCCGACGACAAGACCCTGTTCGATATTTTTCAAAAAGCGATCAACAGCATAGATACAAAGGAGCGCCAAAAGATTCTAAACAGTTGGGTATCCATTAAATACGAAAAAGGAATAGACTATACATTGATATGGCAAATATTAGCTGCAGTGTTGGTAATTATCCTAATGGGCGCATATACACACTATCTTTTAAAAAAATCCAATGATAAACTCTCCTCACTCAATAAAGAGTTGGAATTGGCCAGAAAAGAGGTCAATAAATCATTGGAATATTTTGAATATCTGTTCAATAACGCCATCGAGACCATAGGGCTTTTTCAGGACAATATCTGTATCAATCAATGAAGCGGGAATAAAACTTTTTAAATTTAAGAATTTGGAGGATGCTATAGGAAAATCGCCCTTTGATTTTGTGGCACCGCAATCGATAGAGCTTGTCAAAAAAAATATCGGAACTGGGTATCAGCTGCCCTATGAGGCTTACGCACAAAAACAGGATGGAGAAATATTTCCTGTACTCATCAAGGCACAGTACAATATTATCAATAATAAATTGACCAGGATTACATCTCTTATCGATTTGACGGAATTGAAAAACAAAGAGTATCTCGTTGTAAAAAAGTCGAATGAACTCAAAAAAAGCATATCGATTATGAGTAAATATGTCATTTATTCAAAAACTGATTTAAAAGGTATCATCACGGAAGCCAGTGATGCTTTTTGTGAAATATCACAATACAGCAGAGATGAACTGATTGGCAAACCACACAATATTATCAGGCATCCGGATATGCCAAAAAGTGCATTTAAAGATATGTGGAAGACGATTAAAAGTGGTAAAACCTGGAGTGGTGAAGTTAAAAATAGAAAAAAAGATGGCAGTCATTACTGGGTAGTAGCAGATATTTCACCTGAATTTAATGAAGAGGGGAATATATTCAGCTATGTGGCGATCAGGCATGACATCACGGACAAGAAAAAAGTTGAAGAGATATCTATTACCGATGGGTTGACTGCTTTATTTAATAGACGACATTTTGATACCATTTTCCCTCAGCAAGTAGCACTTGCCAAAAGAAAAAAAGAGCTGTTGGCATTCGTTCTTATGGATATAGACAATTTCAAACAATACAATGACATCTACGGACATCAAGAGGGAGATTCTGTATTGAAACTTGTAGCACAGTCGTTGCGCAACACATTGAAGCGCCCAGATGATTATATTTTCAGACTGGGTGGCGAAGAGTTTGGTTTAATATATCACACCAAAGATGTTGCTGAAGCCTTATTGATAGCGAATCAAGCAAGACAAAATATTGAAAGTTTAAAAATAGGGCATACAGGCAACAGTGCTTCGCGATTCATGACGATATCAAGTGGATTATACATCATAAAACAAGATGACACTGCATCGATAGACGAGATCTATAAAAAAGCGGATGAAGCCCTGTATGTTTCAAAACAAAAAGGAAAAAATCAAGTGAGCTATAAAGTATAGCGAATTTCCTCCTATTCACTTGTCATTGAGTCCATTCTGTCCCTTGTTTGTTGAAGATGAAGTAAATCGGCAACATTATACGGGGAAAATTAGACCTGGCTTCTCAAAAATTGACATAGTCGAAAATTCCATAGTGTCGAAATGAAGCTATATGGGGATCTGAAGTGGTAGCAAGAGGGGAACTCGAATCCCCGACCTCCGGCTTATGAGACCAG
>JAOZOG010000060.1 GCA_029933395.1 Sulfurovaceae bacterium
GTGAACTTAAGCATGTTTCCGGCACCATCGAGCTTAACAGGCCAAATTTTATGACTGAAGAGGAATTCAAGGCATCTGAGTGGGATGATCTAAGCAGCAAAGAGCAAGAAACGATTGCACGATTCGATGTGACAAGCTATACAAACGAGGTGATTTCAATAGAGATCGAGTATCTCAACGGAACGGTGTTTTATCAAACTTTTACCCGAATATAGGCTGAGCAACTTGAAATTCTTATCCTTGTTTTCCGAGGAGAAAGGATAGGGGAGGATGTTTGGATTTTAGTTGACTGGGGTGCAGAAGTCGGGCGAAAAATCGTAGAGAAAAGAGGGATATAGCAGTTCAGGACCAACGGGAAAAACTCATATCTCCTCATACTCCAGCTCAAAATGATACTCCGAAAAATTCCTCTCCAGCATCTTCTCGATCTTTTCCCGGTACTGCGTTGCGCTGAGGGCATGGGGGGACTTGATATTCAAAAAATATCTTGGCAAAAAAGTGATTTGAGATGTTGTGTATATTCATCTTTTACAGAGGCTAATTTTTTATCGACAATATCAGCGTTCAAAGTAAAGCATTTGTCATATTTTACATACGAGACGAGTTTCAATTCCCCTTCTTTAAGATCTTGGTTATCTATCTGAGACAAAAAATTCTGTGTAGACTGGGATGTGATCTGGAAGCATACAAAATCACCCAATTCGTTTGTGTCCTTCGCAAGTAGAACGGGCCTCTTTTTTGCTTTTTGCAAATTGGTAAAAGGAAATTTTATCAGAACGATATCCCCTTTTTTATAACTCATCCCAAGCCTTATCGTCAGCATTGTCCCAAGTTTTTTGCATTGATGAGGATTGAAGTTCCATTAGCTCTTCCGATGTGGCAGATGCTTCCGGACTATTCGGCGTATCTATTCTGATTTTGTCTATCATTACATCCTTCACGCCCTTGAGCATCGTTAAGATATTCGAAACATATTGATCTTTTACATCTATATAAATAGTCTGCATTTTTTAATCCTCTGCTATAATTCTATTGAAATATTATAGCACAATCAGAAATACTCATATCTCCTCATACTCCAACTCAAAATGATACTCCGAAAAATTCCTCTCCAGCATCTTCTCGATCTTTTCCCGGTACTGCGCTGCACTGAGGGCATTGGGGGAGAGGAAGACGAAGGCGATGTCGGCTTCTCTGGCATATTCGCCGCTGACATCTAGCAGGGAGAGGTTGAAGGCTTTGAGCTTCTCTTTGATGCTGTTGGTGACGCTCCGTCGGCCTTTGAGTGACTGAATGTAAGGCAGATCCAGATGGAGCAGGCAGTTGCAGATGATCATAGGGGTATTATGCCGTAATTCTGAAAAAAATAGTGATAGCGTGTGAAGTGAATATTTGATAAAAGAGATGAAGTGTTGAGTGGATGAGAGGCGAAAGCCTCTCGTGGCAGAACCTTACTTGGCGAGTGCTGCCTTGGAAGCTTCGGCTACTTTGGCGAAGCTTTCCGGTGCGTTCATCGCCATATCGGCGAGGATTTTTCTGTCCAGCTCGATATTGGCAAGTTTGAGACCGTGCATGAATCTGGAGTAGTTCATATCGTTCAGTCTCGCTGCCGCATTGATACGGATGATCCAGAGTTTTCTGAAATCTCTTTTTTTCTGTCTTCTGTCTCTGTAAGCGTAGACCAGTGAGCGCTCAAGTTGCTCTTTGGCTTTTCTGAAATGTTTTCTTCTTCCGCTGTAGAAGCCTCTGGCCTGCTTCAGCAGTTTTTTGTGGCGTCGTCTTCTGACGTATCCTGTTTTTACTCTCATTTGGTTTTCCTTTACCTTTGACTTTTTCCGCTTTGCGGTCAGTGTAGGTGTCAGACATTATCTCTGTCTGAACTTGCCCCTTATCGGGGGAACAGCCGGCGAAATGACTAGTTGATCATCTCTTTGATGTTTTTGGCATCCGCAGCATCGACATGCTTTGGCGATCGCATTTGTCGGTGATGTTTGCCATCGACTTTGGTGAGGATGTGGCTTCTGAACGCCGTACCTCTTTTGATCTTGCCGCTTTTCTTGATCTTGAAACGCTTGACAGCGCCTTTGACACTTTTCATTTTTGGCATCGGTCTACTCCTTTACAGCTATTTTTTCATTCCGGTATGCCCAGAAGTACAGAAAATGGAACGAATTATACCCAAAAATAGTTAAATCCCACTGTCATCCATATC
This sequence comes from Sulfurovaceae bacterium, assembly GCA_029933395.1. Taxonomy (GTDB): domain Bacteria; phylum Campylobacterota; class Campylobacteria; order Campylobacterales; family Sulfurovaceae; genus SZUA-451. Next base: position 2,213 of record JAOZOG010000060.1, read on the forward strand.
AGGCGGGGCGATAAACTGGTCGTTGAGCTTCCTGATGGAGCTTTTGCTTCGGGCGGAGAGGAGGTCAAGTTGCTCCTTGATCTTCTTCTGCCACCCTTGTCTGTTGATGCCCAGCATCGGCTTCCACCACTGCGTGTTGTAGAGAATGGCCTTGGTGATAGAGGGGTCTTTTTCTGCCCATTTTTTTGCCAGACGCTCAGCGAAGAAGCTGCGCACTTTGATGTGGATACCATAGAGTGCGATTACAGCTATGGTCAGTGTCGCAAAGCTTGTAGCTGGTGTCGAGAAAAGCCCACCAAAGAGTGAAAATTTGAACTGAAGAAAACCTGCAATGGCCGCAAGCACTCCGATTGTGGCTGCATCGGCCCACAGTACCTTCTGCCCCCAGCCGACAAGCAGTTTCTGCAGTAGCGGGATCTTTTCGTTTTTGATCTCCATCGCAAAATCTTCGAGTGATTTGATGATGCGGTAGGCACGTTCGATGCTGACCTTGTCCATCCGCTCGACGATACGTGCAAGATCGGTATCTTTCTTGTTTTTGAGGCGTTCTCTCAATGCCTCATCTTCTATCGGTGTGGCCGACTCTTCGTTGTAGATGCTGTAGAAGTTTCCTGAGACCAGTCCCTCCCCGGAGAGTGCCCGCTGCCAGGAAGCGATGACATCTTCGAGATTGTCCTCTTTGGCTGTCGTATCGATCTGGTTGAGGATATAGAGAACCTTATTGGCATCGCGGTGTCCGATTGTCGTGGCGACGAGATGTTCGAGCGTGTCGCGCATCGCACCGGGTTCGGGATGTCTGGCATCGAAAAAGACCAGCACCAGGTCGGAGATCTCAACGATATGGCTGGTAATCCGCAAAATAGCGTTGCGCTGAATGTCGGCATCGAAGCCCGGAGAGTCGATAAGAATCTTGCCTTTGATCCTGGGAGACTTGAGTGTTTTGAGCTGGAGGTAGAGATTGACGCGGTTGCCTTCGCCCGGATCGACCTTATTGATCTCTTCGCTGATGTTGTAGAAGGGAAAACGGGGGTCGGCATCGAGTGCCAGGCCCGGAAGGGTCGTCGGCTCCTCCATTCCCCCGTAACAGATGACGGTAAATTTGTCATCTACGGCCTGATTGCCGCTGTCCTGGATATTTTTTCCGAGATAGTGGTTGATGAATGTCGATTTGCCGGAGGAGAAGGTGCCTAGAATAGAGATCATCGGCCACCATGAAATCGTGCTGGTGTAGGTTTCGTTCGGGTCGAGAAGCCCCAGCTTATAGGCGGCTTTGTCGAGCACCTCAAATTCCGTTATCACATCGAGCAGGACGGGATTTTCTGCGGCGAGATACTCTTTGAGTTTTCGATATCGTTCTTCAGGCAACATGGCTGTTTTCCTTGCTTTGTAAATATGTAAAATAGTTTGTTGGGATATTATACCCTGCTGAGTTTATATTCTATTGCAGTGGTGGCAAGTCATGAAGTCTATAGAAGCCAGAATCGGAAAGCATTGTCTCCACTCTTCGTTTCCGACAATGCTGCTCTGACAGGGAGTTACTTTTTGAGCGGCGTTACGTACATATTGATATAACGACCTTCCTGATGGGCATCTTTTTCCAGATTGCCCACATCTTCCAGCATCGGCCAGACACGCTTGAGGACTTCGACGCCCAGCTCCGGATTGGCCATCTCTCGTCCGCGCAGGAAGACTCTCAGTTTGACATGTTTGCCTTTTTCGAGAAACTCTCTGGCATGTTTCACTTTGTAGGCGATATCATTTTCTGCGATCTTGCAGGAGAACTTGACCTCTTTGACCTCGATCTTCTTCTGATTCTTTTTCGCCTCTTTTTTCTTTTTCTCTACTTCATACTTGTGCTTGCCGTAATCCATTACTTTCGCAACAGGAGGTTTGGCATCGGGAGAGACAAGTACCAGGTCGAGTCCCTTGTCTTCCGCGATCTGCAATGCGTCGGCCCGTGAAATGATGCCGAACTGTTCGCCATCATCACCGAGTACTCTCAATTCTGTAGCCCTGATGTTGTCATTCATGATCACATCATCTTTTTTGCTTCGCCCGCCTCTGTTACTGTGTTGTCTACTCAAATTTTTCCTTCTTTTAATTGTTGGATTAATTTTACCATAAATTCGTCTTGGGTTAGATTATACTGCTCTTTGGCTCTTCTGTCGCGTATCGCAACGGTTTTATTCGTAACTTCTGCATCCCCAAGTACCACGACATAGGGCACTCTCTGCTTTTCCGCCAAACGGATACGCTTGTTGAGGCTGTCGTTTTTGTCATAGATTTCACTATCGATACCCTCTTCGATCAACAAATTCTTAAGCGTTTTGGCATACGCGACATGATCGTCCGCGATCGGCACGAAGATCACCTGTGTCGGAGCGATGAAGAAAGGAAACTCTCCGGCATAGTGTTCTGTCAGGATCGCGATGAAGCGCTCGAAAGAGCCCAGAATCGCCCGGTGGATCATCACAGGCTGTTTGCGGGTATTGTCCTCCGCGACGTACTCGACATTGAAGCGCTGCGGCAGGTTGAAGTCGACCTGGATTGTGCCGCACTGCCATTTTCTACCCAGGGCATCGGTGATCTTGACATCGATCTTCGGCCCATAGAAGGCACCGCCGCCCTCATCTATTCCAAATGGAAGGTTGTTCTCGGTCAGCGCCTCTTTGAGGCCCTCGGTCGCCAATTCCCAAACCTCGTCATCACCGATCGCTTTTTCCGGCTTGGTAGAGACCTCCATCGTATAGTCGAAATCAAACTTTTTCATCACGGCATCGACAAACTCGACGACTTCGAGAACGGCCTCTTTGATCTGGTCGGGCGTACAGAAGATATGGGCATCGTCCTGTGTAAATTCGCGTACTCTCAGGAGGCCATGCAGTACCCCTGACTTTTCGTGGCGGTGCACGACACCATATTCGAAATACTTCAGCGGAAGATCACGGTAACTCTTGACGGTCTGTTTGAAGATCTGAATGTGACCGATACAGTTCATCGGCTTGATACCATACTCCTGTCCGTCGATCTCTGTCAGATACATATTCTCCCCGTAGCAGGCAAAGTGTCCGGAGGTGTGCCACATTTCGGACTTGAGGATCTCAGGGCCGCGTACCGGCTCATAGCCTCTGCGCCGATGGCTTTTGAAGAGAATATCCTCGAGCTTGGAGCGCAGTCTGGCGCCCTTGGGCATCCAAAAGGGAAGTCCCGCACCGGCCTCCTCGTTGAACATAAAGAGCTCCAGCTCGGTTCCCAGTTTTCTATGGTCACGTTTTTTCGCCTCTTCAAGCATCTGGATATGGGCTTTGAGTGACTCCTTGTCGGCAAAGGCGATGCCGTAGATACGCGTCAGCATTTCGGCTTTTTCGTCACCGCCAAGATAGGCACCGGCGACGCGTGTCAGTTTGAAGTTGTGCAGATAGCGCAGGGCAGGGACATGGGGTCCCCGGCAGAGATCTTCGAAATCACCCTGTCTGTAGATCGAAACGGTTTCGTCAGGGATACGGGAGAGTACGGCCAGCTTAAGGTCGTCGCCGGCGAACTTCTTCAACGCCTCCTCTTTGCTGATCTCGTACTTTTCGATCTTGTACTTCTTCTTGATCAGCTCTTTCATCTTCTTTTCGATCTTTTTGAGATCCTCTTCGCCGATCTTCTCGTTGACTCTGAAGTCATAATAGAAGCCCTCGTCAACGACCGGCCCCACAAAAAATTGTGCATCGGGATAGAGCTCTTTGATCGCCTGTGCCATCAGGTGTGCCGTCGAGTGCCGGATCACTTCGAGTGCTTTTTCACTGTTGTCGAAGGGGATCACGGTCTGAGGTGCGCCGATCTCCTCTGCGGTTTGTGTATCGACGATACATCCGTCACTGTCCAGATAGGCTAATACTTCCTGTTCCACATTGAAATCCTATTGTTTAAATCGATATCTCCGGAGAGAAATAGATGTGATTATACCCAATTTGACTTTATGGGGCTGTTTCTTGTGTTACAATAGCGGATTATTTCACGATGACAAAAGAGGGTAGAGGAAATGGATTCACAAAGTATCGGTAAACTGCTTTTGAGGATAATGGTCGGCGGATTGCTGCTTTTTCACGGTATCGACAAAATACTGCACGGGATTGGCTTCGTCGAGAGCCTGATGAAGGTGCACGGGCTTCCGGAGCAGGCTGCGTTCGGTGTCTATATCGGTGAAGTGCTCGCACCCGTGATGCTGCTGCTTGGATGGCGCAGCCGCTGGTGGGCAGGCATCATTGCCTTCAATATGGCAGCAGCCATCTATCTCGTGCATCTCAAATCGATATTGACACTGGGTGCTCACGGCTCCTGGGCACTGGAGACCCCGGCACTCTTCCTGATGAGTGCTTTGGCGATTATGTTTCTGGGTTCGGGGAGATATGCTGTTTCAAAAGATTAGCGATGCATACTTGCTTGCACAGAAATCGGGTAGACTTTTGAAAACCGATGGTTTTTGCCAACGTAGAGGATAAAAATATGAAGTCGATTTTTTTAGTTGTATTGCTTCTGCTTCCCCTGTTTGGAGGGGGTACGAATATGAAACCCTGGGCAAAAGCGCTGGAACGCCTGACGCCCGAAGAGAGGAGTGTGATCGTCGAGAAGGGTACTGAGCGGCCTTTCTCCGGCAAGTATGTCCATACAGACAGTGAAGGTGTCTACCGTTGTAAAGTCTGTAATACACCGCTTTACAAATCGGATGACAAGTTTGACAGCCACTGCGGATGGCCCAGCTTCGATGATGCGATCCCTGGTGCCGTCAAGCGACAGAAAGATGCAGATGGCCGAAGGACGGAGATCCTCTGCGCACGATGTGGCGCACACCTGGGACATGTGTTTGAGGGGGAGGGTTTGACGCCCAAAGATACCCGACACTGTGTCAACTCTATCTCGTTGACATTTGACAAAAAGGAAAAAGCTGCCAGATATACCGACAAACGGGCCTATTTTGCCGGAGGATGTTTCTGGGGTGTGGAGTATTACCTGGAGAAGCTTGATGGGGTCAAAGAGGTAAACTCGGGATATATGGGCGGCAGTGTAGAAAGGCCCAGTTATCGACAGGTGGTGCAGGGAGATACCGGCCACCTGGAGACAGTGGAAGTGGTTTACGATCCGGAAAAGATCAGTTATGAGGAGTTGACAAAAGCGTTCTTTGAGATTCACGACCCGACACAAAAGAATGGCCAGGGGCCCGACATCGGATCCCAATATCACTCCGCCATCTTCGTTTCCAATGACAAAGAGCGCAAAACAGTTGAGAAGCTGATCGGTATCCTCAAAAAACGGGGTTACGATGTCGCGACGAAGATCTTGGACAAAAAACCCTTTTACAAAGCCGAGTCATACCACCAGGATTATTATGACAGACATGGCAAAAAGCCCTATTGTCACGGCCATGTAAAGAGATTTTGATCCCATAAAAGTAGCGTGGGCATTCTTGCCCACGACAATAACACTTTGAAAATCCAAATTCCGTGGGCAGGAATGCCCACGCTACGAGGCGCACTTAAGAGAGATACAGGCAGGAGCATGAAAAATTACTACCTACTACCTACTACCTACTACCTACTACCTACTACCTACTACCTCTATATCCCGCAGCTCCCGCCATCGATACTGAAACTGTTGATGTAGCCACAGTTTTTGCACTCGAAAGTGACCAATTTCGGCCCACAGCCCGCACTGCGCTGATCGGTGATCTCGATTGACTTTTGATGGCATCGGGGGCAGTAGCCACGCTTGATAGCGTCGAGATGCTCCTTCTTCTCTTTGAGATAGTAGACATATCCCAGAACAGAACCGACAAGAATGATAATCATAAAGAGCAGCAGATAGAGTGTATCGATGGGAAATCCTTACATATAGGTTTTGAGTACTTGCTCATGTTGACGATAGTCCGGCAATGTATCCGACACCAGTTTCCAGAAGCTCTTTTGGTGGTGCTTGTGACGTATGTGTGCCAGCTCATGAACAACGATATATTCTACCACATCCGGAGGAAGTTTCATCATCAGATAGTTGAAGCTGATGGCATTGCTGCTGCTGCAGCTTCCCCAGCGTCTTTTCGCTTTTCGGAATGAAACTTTTTTTGGGAAAAGCTGCATCTCTTGAGAGTATTTTTCTACAAGGGGTGGGACATAGTGTATGGCATTGTTTTTGTAAAAGCGGTCCAGCAGTGCCTGAAAGATGTCAACATCATGTTCTGCAAATTCAAGTATAAAGCCATCTTTCTCATTGAGTGTCAACTGTACTTTGTTTCCTTCGATATGGCGCAAAGTGAGGAGGTAGGGTGAACCGAGGAAAAAGATCTCCTCTCCCTCTTCAAAACTGAGCGGTTTTCCTTTTTTTTCGAGAATCTTCTGCCTTGACCTGGTGATCCATGAAGCCTTTTTGATCAGCAGCTTTTCGATCTCTCTCTGTGAAACCCGGGGAGATTTGATGATCAGTCCCCCCTCATGGTCAAAGGTAAGATAGATATTTTTGAGTTTGGGGTTGACGATATGCGTATAGGTGGGGAGTAGAGGAGTCAAGTGAGATGCTCCTATTCGTTTGCCCGCATTTGTGCTTTTGCTGTCAGGATCTGCAACGTCCTGTTGTCTACCGGAGATGCGCTGCCGCCCTCACCATATCGGTAGCCCTCGATCGCTTTACCGCGTCTCCAGATGATTCTAAGCCGCATAACACCGCTGGGATAGAACTCTTTGTATTCACCGTCGGGGAGACCTCTTCGATACTCTATTTCGCTGACAAGAAGCCCATTGTGGTAATAGCGGCTTTTTCCATCGAGTTTTCCGTGTGTATAGTTCTCCTCCTGTATCAGAAGGGCACTTTTGTCATACTTCTGCTGTAGTCCGTGCAGTTTACCATGAAGATAATTTTTGGCGTACATCAATGTAGCGCCATCCGGATAGTAGATATGTTCGACACCACTTTTTATGCCGTCTTTATAGGTGCTGACAGATTTTATTTTGCTATCTGTGTAATAGCTTTTATGGGTTTCGGCAATCACGAAAGTGATAAAAAATATAATGAGGAGAAAGAGTATTTTTTTCATAGTTGTACTTCCTTATTTTGGAGCTGAACGTATTATTATAGTCTATTCTGCTTCAATCTGGAAGTATGCTTTTTCCAGCGCATAGAGTTCATAGCGTATGGTTTTAAAGTGTTCGGAAAGTTGTGTATTTGTCAGCTTGAAACTCTCTTCGAGAACTCTGGCAGACTCTTCTGCCCGGGAAAAATTGGCGATGATGAGATCATCGAGTGTTGTTCTGTTGAGCTCACTGGATATCGATTTTTTTTGGATATCGTTCTCTATATCGCGATGGGCGATTCTTTTGGGATCATACGCTTTCTGGAGTTGGTGTCTGAGTTTCTTGAGTTTTGGTGTGAGGTGGGTATCGTTGTAGACATATCGGTTGATATCCTCAATGACGCGGATACCCTCTCTGAGCCTGTTGAGATTGGCATCGATGAGACGCTCGATCCCTTCAGGAGAATTTTCTCTAGTCATCACTTCCGAAGATGCCAAGAAGCTGCAGGATTGCAGTAAACATATTGAGGAAGTCCAGGTAGAGCGAAACGGCCGCATCGACTTCTGAATCATACGCGCCATTGGCGATATTTTGCGTGTCATAGATAGTGAAGATACCAAAGAGAAGCAAAATTCCTGCCGTAATGACGATATGCATCATTGGGCTCTGCAGGAAGAAATAGTTGACCAGGGAAGCGATGATCACGACGATCAAAGTAATGAAAAGAGGCTTGCCCCAGCTTGAGAAATCCGACCTGCTGTTGATCGCAAAAAGGCTTAATGCGCCAAACAGTACAGAGGTCATCAAGAAGGCGTTGCCAATGACAGCGCCGTTACCTGCCCCGATCAGCGAAGCCAGCAGGGGCACCAGTGAAACACCCGTCAGAAAGGTGAAGAGAAAGAGCATCGCCAGATTGAGGCCCGGCTTCCCACGTGAGAGGCTGAGGCCAAAGAAAAGTACCAGCAGCTCAGCGCCAAAGATAAACCATTTGTACTGCATGATTGCCTCTGCATAAGGCATCGTCACGTAGGCACCTGCAGCAGCTGCTACCATACTGGCAGCAAGAAGCTGATACGTCTTTTTCATAAATGCTACATTGGAGCTTGCCTGTTCCCGAACATGTGGTTGTGCTCGTGCATAGTCTCTATCATATAAAGCCATTTTGTATCCTTTTGTTGTTGATAATTAATTTGATGCAAGTATAGGGATTTGAGATTAAAGCGAGGTTAAGAAAAATTTTAGCTTTTACCCATCAATTTCAATTCAATAATTCAGATTTGCGTAGCAGCAAAAGGAAGTATTTTTAATCCTGTAAACACTTTTGAGTAGAAAGATGAGTAAAAAATGAAAAACACTTATATAATAATGTTAGCAATAGTATCAATTTCCAATTTTTTCCTACTTTTTTCAACAAATCCCCCAAAAACCCTTGACAAATAAATATATTTTGTCTATAATACGCGTCCACAAACACAGAGACCTTAACCGAGTTGGTTTGAGAGAGTGAATGTGAGTGATCTTTGACAACCAAATATAAGTAAAAATCAACGT
>JAOZOG010000293.1 GCA_029933395.1 Sulfurovaceae bacterium
CGGGCAGCAACAACCTGCTGAAAGCAGTGTATGCAGTATGGTTCGGAGGATGGAAAGGCGGTGCCAATTCGGCAGTATGGATCGCCTTGCTTGGACTTGTCACAATAGGATGGGCACTCTACTGACAAATGTATTAAGTATCGGTTATACAAAGAAGAATAGACTATAGATATAAAAAATAAATTGATAAGGATTTAAAATGAAAAAAAAATTTCTGCTTTCGGTTTTAACATGTGGTTTGCTTCTGGGTACAACCGCTGTACAGGCGCAAACAGACAAAAAAGAACTGGTACGCAGTGTTGTACAGGAAAGAGCCAAACAGCACAAAACTGCCCCCAAAGATATTATTGCAGGTATGCAAAATACTTTTGCCGCCCTCAAGGCGATGCAGGCGAACAAAAAAGATGAAGCGAAAAAAGCACTTGAAGCGGCAACGAAAAGTTTCGATGCTGCTCTGAAAGCCGATCCTTCACTGGACCTGATCCCTATTGATGAAAGATTTCAGTCATATATTTTCATGGGGAGTTCCAATGTGATCGACGCAAGATTGAAACTGGCACAGCAGCTTTTGAAAGCACATGATACACAGACAGCCATTGCGGTCATCGCACCGCTGAAGGATGAAGTGGATATCTCTGTTATCTCCATCCCGATGAAAATATATCCTATAGCAACAAAAAAAGCATTGGATGAACTCAATAAAGGCAATGACAAGGCGGCACTCGCTGCCATTGCGGAAGCAATGAACAGTCTGGTCCTTGTCAAAGTGATCATCCCGACACCGCTGCTGGCGGCACAGGATCTCATTACAGAAGCATCCAGGATGGACAAGCAGAAAAAAGAGGAGGTTGGAAAACTGCTCAGTATCGCAAAAGAGGAACTCAAAAGAGCGGAACTCCTCGGGTATGTTTCCAGACATGAGGCGGACTACAAACTGCTGAATGATGATATTGAGAAGATCGAAAAAGAGATCAAAGGGAAAAATGCGGTAGAAAAGCTTTATGAAACATTGAAAAATGACTTTAAGCATATTATCGCCAATACAAAACTCTCAAAAATGACACCTGAAGAGACAGCGGAAAAGAAGATCAGTGATTTTGAAAAGAAAGAAGTGGAGAAAGCAGTGAGAAAGAAAGATGAGTTCAGGCGGGAAGCCCTGCAGGATGAGACAAAAACCGTAAAATAAAACAAAGGATATGATATGTGGAACTGGAATGATAATCTCAGCCCGGAAATGAATATCAACAAAAACCTGGTAGAGCATTTTAAAAAGTATGCCAAGATCAGTGGAACTCTTTTTATTGTATTGGGTATGGCAGGGATCTTCTTCCCGACCTTTATGTCATTTACAACGTTGGTATTTATATCGTACCTGATGCTCTTTGCAGGTATTTCTGCCGGATGGCTTACCTGGATAAGCAATAGAAGCGACTGGGCAGGCTGGCTGAAAAGCTTTCTACTTGTCATGGTAGGCCTGTTCATGATCCTCTATCCTATGCAGGGGATCGCAGCACTTGGTCTACTGCTTGCCATCTATTTTTTTACAGATGCATTTGCAGGTTTCGGACTTGCCTTTTCATTGAGGCCGAAGAAAATATGGCTCTTATGGTTTGTCAATGCGGTCACTTCACTGATACTTGGTGTCATATTTCTTGCCGGATGGCCCTTCAGTGCCCTCTACATGGTCGGTATTCTTGTCGGTATAAGTCTGCTTTTAGACGGTATCATCCTCTTTTCCGGAGGGGTATTTCTTGAGAATATTGACAAAGATGAAAAGTAAAAACAGGCAAATATACCTTATGAAATGACGAGGAGAGAAAAATGAAACTAACCCTTCCGGCAGATGTACCTGCCGATAAAGAAAAAACGTTTATCGACAATTATGAAGCATCAACCGGTGGGAGCGGCCGTCTGATGCTGTTTGCAGGTGACCAGAAAGTGGAACACCTGAACAATGACTTTTACGGTGAAGGCATCCCTCCTGAAGACAATGATCCGGAGCACCTTTTCAAGATCGCTTCACAGGCCGACATCGGTGTCTTCGCGACACAGTTTGGCTTGATCACCCGATATGGACGAGACTATAACACTATTCCATACCTTGTCAAACTCAATGCCAAAACCAATCTTGTTCCCTACAGTGAAAAAGACCCTTATTCCCAGCAATGGCTGGAAGTAGAAGAGGTTGTACGTTTCAAAGAGAGCAGCGGTCTGGATATCCGGGGTATAGGCTATACACTCTATCTCGGGAGTGAACATGAACATGCCATGCTGCGCGAGGCAGCAAATGTTGTACATAAAGCCCACCTTAACGGTATGATCGCTGTTTTGTGGATCTATCCCAAGGGGAATTTCGTCGAAAATGAACATGACAGACATCTTATTGCCGGTGCTGCCGGAGTAGGTGCGGCTCTGGGTGCGGATTTTGTGAAACTGAAAGTACCCTACCTGAATGGAAAACTAGATACAGAAGGTCTGAATGAGGTCACGACCGCGGCAGGACGGAGTGCTGTTCTGTGTGAAGGCGGAGAGAAAATATCACCTGAAGCATTTCTGATGGAACTGCATGAACAGATACATAAAGGTAACAGCCGTGGGAACGGTACAGGACGAAATATCCACCAGCGCCCGCTTGCAGAAGCGATTCGAATGGCCAATGCCATTTATGCCGTTACGGTCAAAAATGCAACTGTTGAAGATGCTGTACAAATACTTGAAGGATAAAAAATGGAAACATACGGTAAAAAACTGGAAGAAGTGAAAGCGTTGATCGAGCGTCTGCAGAAGGAGTCCCCCAAGC
>JAOZOG010000294.1 GCA_029933395.1 Sulfurovaceae bacterium
CTGGTAAAGTGAATGCAGCCCACAGAATCGTAAAGACAGTTCGAATCCATATAGCAGTCGAATCGTTTCGACATATTTGGGGCCATATATGTCAGTGATATATCCTGTAATCATTCCGATACGAAAAGTTCCACCCAGAAGCCGATACGGTGAAATTTGCGAAAAATTTAGATTGCAGGAAAGAAAACTGGTCGCTTCCGGAAAAATAATTTTTCCGAAAACGCTCTGTAAATCATAGATAAAAAAAGAAAATGAAAAAGAACAAACGGTTGCTTGCGGCGCTCTCGGGTGAAAAAAGAAAAAAATAGTATTTTGCAATGCCAATTATCATTTTACCGGCCTCATTCCGAAAAAATGATGAAAAAAGACACTATCAGTCCCATTGTCTCTCTATAATGTGAAAAAACAGAAGGATAGACAATGAAAACGAAAAAGATCAAAAAGAGAGTTACCTGGGGATTCAATCCTGCAACCCGTGTCGTTCCCTCCAAAAAGCGCTACTCCAGGAGCAGGGAAAAGGTGAAACTCAAAAAGGAATATTGATGTATCGCTATATTGCCTGGTTCCAGAGGAACTATCCGTCTCTGCATGGGAAGATGACGCTTTGCAATCACAATTTCGACCATCGCGATCTCAACCCCTATCATTTGGAATCAGACTGCTGGTCGCATACGATGATGGTCTGCAAAATAGCGGAACTCAACGGATACGATAAAATAGTCTCGATAGCTGCCTTGCTGCACGATATCGGAAAACCTGATGCCAGAAGGGTCAATCCGCGAAACAATCATGTGCAATTTTTCGGGCATGAAAACATTTCTGCAAAAATAGCCGAGGAGGTCCTCTCCTCTATGGCGAAAGAGGGGATGATCGAGTCTCGAGAAAAAGATGAAATCGTCAAGCTGATAGTGCATCACTCTTTTTTGCACAGGGGGCTGGAGACGACCCGACTACTGGATTCGTTCGGCGGAGAGATAGATTTCTGTATTCGCCTGGTAGAGCTGAGCCGCTGTGATAATCTGGGGAGATTCTGCGAGGATACAGTCGATGATGCGAAGTATCGGGAGATACTGGAGGCATTACATTCAAGGCGGCAGATGGAGATATTCAGGATATCGGAAACAGGTCACTCAATGAATGATAGCGAGTGTATTTTAGATACGTTTAGGAATGGATGATCATCTTCTTTGCATTTGGAATATTTTCGCAGGCAGTCGATGATATGTATGGTGTCGATGGTGCACATAAAGGTTGGGTGGAAGAGTATGATGACATCAGAGACGTTATGTGATCAGGATGGGACACAATACCTTCTTACACTTGGTATTTTCGAGAAAAAAATTTCTTGAAAATGCCATTCTGCCAAAAAAGAAAAAAAGGCTACAATAAATGAATTCGCAAGAAAGGGTGATAGTATGAGTGATATTCTGAATGTATTGCAAGACTTGAAGGAATCTATGCAGGAAGGTGTGAAGGTCGAAGAGAGGCCCAAACCAAAAAGAGCAAAAAAGAAGAATGATCCAGCAATGCCTTTTTCCGATGATGAGATCAGGGATTTGGAAAAGGAGTTTCTCAATCACGAAGCCGCTTATGCGGATCCGAACTTTACAAAAAAAGTAGAGCCTGCCTTGAAACAAGCCAGGCAGCCATCCAGGAAAGCACGTATCGATGAGGAAAAAGGAGCCATAGTCTATGAAAGCTATGATGACTCAAAAGTGCTTGATGCTCTCCAGGACATACAAAAAACCCTCAATCGTCTGGATAAAAAAATAGCACTTACCGCACATACGGATGAAGCCGACTCTATCAGGATCGATGAAAGCCCGCAACCTGTCGGAATCGTCAAGCTCTTGATCGCCGAGATCGGTTCGGGCGAATCCATCACCTATCAACTGCAGACAAAAGAGGGTATCAAAGAGATATCCTTGTCCGAGTATTACGAGATGTCCAAATTTGTTTCGATGCTGCAGCAGTATCGATATACGATGATCGTAGATAAAACAATGGATTTCGAAAACGACCTCTTTGACATTTACAGGGATAAACTGCTGATCGTTTCCCAAAATATACTTGCCAACTCTTTCAGGTTCTTCGAAAAAAGCACTGTTCTCGATGAGCTTATGATACTGGGCACAAAGATAAAAGAGACAGCAAGTCTCACCACAAGAGCGATAGAGGATATCGAAATAATATTTCTGAATATGAAAGAAGCGTTGACGCTGCCTGAATATCAAAAGGATCTCTTCTTTGCCAAACTCCTCAATGAGCGGGGATTTATACTCAACGCCATTACCATTATCAACGAGATGCTTGGTGCGTATCTCGTAGAGTCCGCAAGAGAGCTCTCTCCTCTGGCCGCATCACGTATACAAAACCATCTTGATAGAATCGAACTGACCAGAAGCAGCAGGAAGGCATACTATAAACTCTATAGATCTGCCAAAGAATTTTTCACTTCACATTTCAATGGCGAAGAGGGCGAGGACGCTGCAGCATTCTTCCCCTTCAAAGATAGCGGGAATGAAGAGATCGAGCAACTGATGAGCAAACGCTATCGCTCCAATAAGATGAGCAAAAGAGATCATTTTCATCTATACAGCGATCTGATCAATCGAGTGCAATCTATACGAAATGATCTCGCACACGGTAATAACGTTAGGGCATACAGGGATATCACATCTGATATCAATGAAGTGCTGGTTGATTTTGAGTACCTGGCTGTTCAGAAGAACTTTTTACAGGTACAAGAGTAGCGTATGGAAGAGAATAGGGCAAACAAATGAG
>JAOZOG010000295.1 GCA_029933395.1 Sulfurovaceae bacterium
TTGAGTGACTTGATGTACACTTTTCTCTCATCTTTATCTGCAATGCTCAAGAGAGCCTGCACATATCTTTTTGCAATTAACTCTTCCATCTTTATGCCACCTTCTTATCAAGCAGATCGACGACTTTTCTCTCATCGAGATAGATATCATCGCTTTCGATATTGTTGCTCAGGACATCTTTGATCGCTTCTCTGATCACACGGCGCTCTTCGAGTGTCATCTTCTCTTCAAACTGCTTTTCCATTATCTTCAGTTCACTCTCTGAATTGGATGCGATCTTCGCAGCAAGAATCTCTGCCTCTTTTTTGGCAGTCTCGACGATCTCTACCGCCTTCTTCTTATTCTCTTCGATTTTCGCTTCCGCTTCTTTCTTCTCCTCTTTGGAGGCCTGAAGCTTGGCTTCGATCTCTTTCAGCTGATCGGCGATACCCTTCTGACGTCCGGTAAAGAAGTTCTTGATCGGATTGGCCAGAAGATAGTAAAGCATCCCGGCAAAGATCAGAAAGTTGAATATTCTGGGAATAAAATCCGTCTCTCTGCCTGTCTGCGCAAGATAACGGCTCTCTTCACTGTGTCCTCCCGATGCCAAAACAACAGCAGGAATCAGGAACAGAGCCAACAAACTCAATTTTTTTATCATATCATCGCTCCTACAACTTGCTGAATTTGGCTTTGAGGCTCTCTTTGAAAAGAGGCATCTGCGAAAGAAGACTGTTTCTCAATGTCTCTTTCTCACTCTGGAGATTTTCTATAAAAGAGTTGTACTCCGCGTCCAACTCGGCCCGTTTGCTCTCCGCTTTGCTTTCGGCCAACGCCTTCGCTTCGTCGATCGACTTTTGTCTGATCTCCGAAGCTTTCGACCGCGCCTCATCCAGAATCTCTTCTGCTTCGGCAAGCAGTGCTTCACTGTTCCCTGACAGGTTTCTCGCAGCTTTCAAATCGTTGGCGATAGCATGATCTCTATCGTCCATAAACTTTATCAATGGCTTGTAAAGCATTCGATTCAAAACCACAAGAAGCGCCAGAAACAATACTAAAACAAACAACATTAACGATACATGTATGTCTAGCATTCAAACTCCTCCTATAATTTGCACCAATTTTATCATTTTAGATTTAAAAGGGCGATTAAAGTTTAAGATTTTTTTATGATTTCCATAAATTTCTGAAGTTCTGTTTCGTTCTTAAAATAGATCTCAAGTTTATTGGATTTCAAACGGTGCCTGAAGGGGAGAGATTGATCCAGCTCACTTTGGTATGCCTCTGTCCAGTTACTACTCTGATCATCGGATCTCTTTTCTGGCTTTTTGCGACCTTTGTGCTGTTTGACGAGATTTTCCGTCTCTCTCACGCTCAGCTTCTGTCCGATAATCGTATCGACAATCACTTTCTGGCGTTCGGTATCCAGCCCGACCAGTATCTTGGCATGTCCCTGGGAAATCTTCCCTTTGAGCAGCTTTTTCTGTGCATAGCTGCCAAGTGTCAGGAGCCGCATCGTATTGGTGATCTGCGAACGACTTTTATGGACGATTGCAGAGAGTTCCTCATGGGTGATTCGGTGCACTTCGATCAGCTCGGCATAAGAGTTGGCCAGCTCGATCGCATTGAGATTTTCCCGCTGGATATTCTCTATCAGCGCCAGCTCTCTGAGTTTGATCGAGTCGATATCGACATCGGCGATAATCGCTTTGATCTTCTCTATCCCGGCAATCTTGTGCGCACGCAGACGGCGCTCACCTGCGATCAGGAGGTAACCGCCATCCTCTTTTTCCAGGACGACGATCGGCTGCAGCAAGCCATGGCTTTTGATCGATTCGCTCAACTCGGCCAGTGCCTGCTCATCGAAATGTTTTCTCGGCTGATAAGGGTTGGTAGAGATTTTCCCGACTTCCAGCTCCTCTATGGAGAGATTCCGGTTCTCTTTTTCGGTCTCTTCGCCGCCGATCATCTCCTGTTCGTACGCCTGTCCTACTTCTTCGAGGATCTCCCCCAGTCCTTTACCCAGTGCCATCTGCTATCCTCTGATGATCGCTGTCGCGAGTTCTTTGTAGGCGACACTTCCTTTGGAGCTGCTGGCATAGTGGGTCACCGGCTTTCCAAAACTTGGGCTCTCGGCCACCTTGACATTGCGCGGTACCACGATGCACTCTTTCCCTTTTTTCATGCGAAAAAGCTTGTCTTTGAAATGGTGCGAGAGGTCTGCCAGGACCTGCTTGGAGAGATTGTTCTGCCGGGAGTACATCGTTGGCAGAAACCCTTTGATTTTCAGCTTTGGGTTGATCGTCTTCTTCAGCAGGCTGACGGTATTGAGCAGCTGTGCCAATCCCTCCAGTGCGAAAAATTCACACTGTATCGGAATGATGACTGAATCGGAGGCGCTCAACGCATTGATCGTAATGGGCCCGAGTGCGGGGGGAGAGTCGATGATGATATAGTCGTATTTGCCTCTCAGCTCCTCTATTTTGCTTTTGAGAATCAATTCACGGTTCTTTTTCTTGGCATTGTAAAACTCTTTTTCGATCCCTACCAATCCAATATTGGACGGAGCAAGCATCAATCCCTTGATCTCTGTTTTCAGGACCACTTCACGCAGTTTTTTGATTCCCAGCAAAACGTGGTAAATATTGAATTCATAATCACCCCGGCTGTATCCGAGACTGGTCGTTGCATTGGATTGCGGATCGATATCGATCAACAAAACCTGCTTGCCATTATCTGCAAGAGAGGCGGCGAGGTTGACGGCGGTGGTTGTCTTCCCGACTCCCCCTTTTTGGTTGGCTAT